>JAFPAQ010000036.1 GCA_017424235.1 Lachnospiraceae bacterium
GACTTCGTCCACCAAGTCGACAAATCAAAAGTTGCCGTTCAAAAAGCTCTTGATGAGACGCAACTTTTGTTTGATTCGCTAATGCAAGAGTATTTTGGATAAGGGAGGGGAAAAATTTGGCTATTATGACGGTATATCATGGTGGGTATCAGCCAGTTGCTAATCCTGAAATTCGCATAGGAAGAAATACCAAGGACTTTGGACCAGGATTCTATTGTACGATAATTAAGGAACAGGCACAGAGGTGGGCAAAGCGTTACAATACAAAAGTTGTATCTATTTATGATGTAAAATTATCTCCTTCTGTAAAAATAAAAGAATTTAAAGAAATGACAGATGAATGGCTTGATTTCATTGTTGAATGTAGGAGTGGAAAGCTACATGAGTATGACATTGTGATTGGTGCGATGGCAGATGATCAGATTTATAATTACGTATCAGATTATGTGGATGGAACAATCACAAGGGAGCAGTTCTGGGTATTGGCAAAATTCAAATATCCAACGCATCAAATTAATTTCTGCACAGAAAAAGCATTAAAATGTTTGGACTATCGTGGATATGAGGAGGTGGATATATAATGCAACTGGAAGCACGTGAAACACCCAAAGACAATGATTTGTTCTACACATGTGGTTTAATTGACTATATAGCCAGAAAAACAAAGAATACACGATCTGTTGTGGTAAATAGACTTGGGAAAGATAATCTGGAGAAAATTTATGATTTAGCAGATGTATTTCATTGTGATAATATAGATCGTGTGAGCGATGATTTTATCAAAGAATCCAAAATTGAGAATGGAACGTATGATAATGTAGGACAGTGTCACTATAGCATTCCATCTCACTGGGATATTGGAAAAGTATATAAACGGCTAATCAAAAAGGTAGCTGAGGATGAGAATATCAGTGTGATTGATGCAGTGGTAAAGGTATATAATTCATTTATCAGCCCAAAGATAGATGATTATAACAGCAGTGTTTATTATGAAAATCCATCATATATATATGAATGTTACAAAGAAAATCAGATGCTTTAGAAATGACAGTTTATAATAATTGCGATTTGACGGAGGAGTAGCTTATGGGTATTTATTTGAATCCGGGGAATGATAATTTTAAAATAGCATGTAATTCAGAAATATATGTTGATAAGACAGAAATGATGGAGCAGACGAATCGAATGATTAATACACAGCAGCGTTTTATCTGCATAAGTCGCCCAAGAAGATTCGGTAAATCCATGGCAGCTTATATGCTGGCGGCTTATTATGGAAAGGACAGCGATTCTTCTGAATTATTTGCATCATATAAAATTGCCAAAACAGAAGATTATCAAAAGCATTTGAATCAATACAATGTTATTATGCTGAATATTCAAGACTTTTTGAGTGTAACAGGTTCTGTGGCTGAAATGCTTTCATTCCTTCAAAAGCGCGTGATTAAGGAATTAAAGAGGGAATATCCAAATATTATTGATGAAGATGAAAGTGTTTTAAGTTTTGCATTAGAAGACTTATATAGCAGGACAAAAGAAGGGGTCATCTTTATTATCGATGAATGGGACTGTATTTTAAGAGACAATCATTATTCTGCCGAGGATCAGAAGAAATATTTAGATTTTATAAGAAATCTGCTAAAAGATAAAGCATATGTTGCTCTTGCCTACATGACCGGGATTCTCCCAATTAAAAAATATGGAACACATTCCGCACTAAATATGTTCGATGAGTATTCCATGACAAGACCTTTTGAATATGCGCAGTTTATTGGATTTACAGAAACGGAAGTAAAAGAATTGTGTGAAGAATATCAGGTGGATTTTGACACAATGAAGAGCTGGTATGATGGCTATGATTTCCCTGAGGTAGGGCATATTTACAATCCAAAATCTGTTGTGGACAGTATTCGCAGAAAATGTTTTGCAAGTTACTGGACACAGACTGAGACGTATGAAGCATTAAAGATTTATATTGATCTTAACTATGATGGACTAAAAGATGCAATTGTTCAAATGCTTGCTGGTGAGAAGATTGCGATTGATTATGAAACATTCCAAAATGATATGATGACATTTCAGAGCAGGGATGATGTGCTGACACTGCTTGTACATTTGGGCTATCTGGCATATTATTCAGATTGTCAGCAGGTATCAATTCCTAATTCGGAAATTCGTGCAGAATTTGTACGTGCAATCAAAAACTGTAAATGGAAGGAAGTAATAAACGCATTAGAACAGTCTGACCGTCTGCTAAGCGCAACGTGGAATCAGGACGAAAAAACTGTAGCAGAAATTTTAGATATTGTACACAGTGAGAACACATCCATATTAACATATAATGATGAAAATTCTTTAAGCTGTGTCATTTCCATTGCATATTATAATACAATTAAGGAGTACACGAAAATCCGTGAATTTCCAACAGGAAAAGGTTTTGCGGATATCGTGTATCTTCCAAAGAAACATTCCGAGAAACCGGCGATGATTGTAGAGTTAAAATATGATGTATCTGCAGAAGGTGCGATTGCACAGATCAAAGACAAGAAGTATGTAGAGAGCTTGAAGGAATACCGTGGTAATTTGCTTTTAGTTGGGATAAATTATGACAGAGGAAGCAAAAAACATACATGTGTTATTGAAAAGTGGAAAAAATAGAAATTACATAGAGAAACGAAAGGACTACGATTATGAAAACGAATTTTGATTATTTATTAAATGAAAAAATATATGATTCTTTTTCAAATCAGGCAATTGAGGCTGAAAGAGCATTGATTGTATCGCCTGCCACCTGTGCTATTTTGTCGCGAAGAGCATTGGAGTTAGCAGTAAGATTTGTGTTTTCCTATGATAATGAATTATCTATTCCATATCAGGATAATATTTCCAGTCTTATTCATGAATATACTTTTAGGAATATTATTGAACCACGTCTGTTTCCAATGCTTAAATATGTCATCAAGCTTGGAAATGTGGCAGTTCATACTAATAGTAACATAAAGAGAGATGACGCAATACTTAGTCTTAGAAATCTGTATGAATTTTGTGATTGGATAGATTACAGTTATTCAAAAACTTATGAAAATAAGAGCTTTGATGAGTCCTTGTTAGAGGACAGTACACAGGATAGAAAGCGTCCTGAAGAATTAAAAGACCTTTATGAAAAGCTCAGTAGCAAAGATAAGAAGCTTGAAGAAATTCGTAGGGAAAATGAAGAACTTAGAAATCAGATTTCGCAGGTTCGTATTGAAAATGTTAAGACAAGAGATTTTCATATTGATGAGATCAGCGAGGCTCAGACCAGAGAAAAGTACATAGATGTAGAGTTACAGGAAGCCGGATGGAGTATTGACAAGGATTGCTTACGTGAAGTGGAAGTAAAGGGTATGCCAAATAATTCAGGCATTGGATATGTTGATTATGTTCTTTATGGCAAAAATAATCTTCCTTTGGCTGTAGTTGAAGCCAAGAAATCCGGGGTTGATGCAAATGTTGGAAGTCATCAGGCAAAGCTTTATGCTGACTGTCTACAGAACCAGTATGGTCAGAGACCTTTGATTTTCATGACAAATGGATTTGAGATATTTTTTGTAAATGATTTTGCAGGGTATCCCAAACGTCAGGTATCGGGGTTTTTTACACAGGATGAATTGCAGCTTGAAGTAGACAGACGAAAACAAAGAGTGTGTTTAGAAAAGATAAATATAAAAGATGAAATTACCAATAGACCATACCAGAAGGAAGCAGTTACAGCAGTATGTGATGCGATAATGAACAAGCACAGAAAGGCACTTATCGTTCAGGCAACCGGCTCCGGAAAAACTCGTGTAAGTATCAGTATTGTTGATGTACTTCGCAGACATAATTATGTTAAAAATATTTTGTTTCTTGCAGACAGAAAGGCTTTGGTAAAGCAGGCAAAAAACAATTATACCAATCTTTTGCCGGATTTATCATGCTGCAATTTGCTTGACAATAAAGATGATCCTGAACAGAGCAGAATGATTTTCAGTACTTATCCAACGATGATGAACGCCATTGATGAGCAGAAAAGTAAAGATGGAAAGAAACTTTTTACACCTGCACATTTTGATCTAATCATAGTTGATGAATCACACCGGTCTATCTATAAGAAATATCAGGAGATTTTTACATATTTTGATGCTTATTTGTTAGGTATGACAGCTACTCCAAAGAATGAAATTGATAAGAACACTTATGGTATTTTTGATTTGGAAAGAGGTGTTCCTACTTTTGCTTATGAGCTTGAAAAAGCAGTAGAAGAAAAGTATCTGGTCAATTATTCTACACTTGAATACAAATCCAAAATAATGGAAGAAGGTGTTCATTATGATGATTTATCTGATGAGGATAAGGAAGAATTTGAACAGCTCTTTGATGATGATGAAAATATTGATAAAGATATATCAAGTGATGCTATAAATGAATGGCTATTTAATGAAGATACTTTGGATATGGTTTTAAGAGAGCTTATGGATAAGGGGCTGAAAATTGAAGGTGGAGACAAGCTGGGTAAAACTATTATTTTTGCAAAGAACAGCCGTCATGCACAGGCTATTGTAGACCGATTCCGAACAATTTTTCCAGAGTATGGTCAGGATTTTATTGAACAGATTGATTACAGTATCAAATATGTTGATGACCTGATAGACAGGTTCAGCACCAAAGCAAAAATGCCTCAGATAGCTGTGTCTGTTGATATGCTGGATACAGGTATCGATGTACCGGAGATTTTAAATCTTGTATTTTTCAAAAAAGTCAGAAGTTATTCCAAATTTTGGCAGATGATAGGTCGGGGTACCAGATTATGTAAGGATTTGCTTGGTATTGGACAAGACAAGGAGAAATTTCTTATTTTTGATTTTTGCAATAACTTTGAGTATTTCAGAGTCAATAAAAATGGTGAAGAAACAGGAATACAGGCTTCTTTGAGTGAGAAAATATATAACACCAAGGTTAATATAGTAAGAGAACTTCAGGATTCAAGGTATGCAAATGATGAAGAATATTCACTTTATCGGAGTGATTTAATTGATGATTTACATCAGACGGTAGTTGAATTTAATGATAGCAGTTTTAGGGTAAAACATCATTTGCGATATGTGGAGAAATATCGTGATTTAAAATCCTGGGAATTACTTGAAAGCATTGGAGTATCAGAGCTTCGTGAGCATATAGCACCGCTTGCTGTTCCTAAAAAGGAAGATGAGCTTGCAAGGAGATTTGATTATCTGATATATAGTATAGATTTGGGTATTTTGCAGAGCAAGAATGTAAAACAGCCTATTAAGACGGTTATAAGTACTGCTGAACAGCTTTCAAAGAAGTATACTATTCCACAGGTAGTCGCACAGAAATATATAATAGAAAAGGTAAAGGGAGCAGATTTTTGGGAAGAAGTAAATGTAATGGAGCTTGATTCAGTTAGAGAAGCATTACGTGATTTGCTTCAATATCTTGACAATGATAAAGTAAAGAAAATATATTATTCACATTTTGATGATGCTATTTTGGATATGAATGAAGGCGAGTCGATTTTCAATGAAAATGATTTGAAGAATTACAGGAAAAAGGTCGAATTTTATCTCAAAGAAAATATGAATAATGAGAGCAGTCTTGCCATATACAAGCTTCGAAAG
Source organism: Lachnospiraceae bacterium (assembly GCA_017424235.1). Lineage (GTDB taxonomy): Bacteria > Bacillota > Clostridia > Lachnospirales > Lachnospiraceae > COE1. Next base: position 5,661 of record JAFPAQ010000036.1, read on the forward strand.
AATAAGAAACTTACTCAGGGAGACTTGAAGGAGCTTGAGAGAATCCTTTGGAAAGAGCTTGGAACAAGAGAAGACTATGAAAAAGAGTATTCTGATACGCCTGTTGGAAAGCTTGTAAGAAGAATTGTTGGTGTTGACAGACCATCAGTCGAGGAGGCTTTTGGAGAGTTTATAGGTGATGAGCAGCTAAATCTTAATCAAATCAGATTTGTTCGTCTGATTATAGACTATATTGTTGCCAATGGAAATATTGAAGACAACAGAGTATTTCAAGAAGAGCCTTTCAGAAGTGTTGGAAGTATTATGGTTGTATTTCAAAATGATTTATCAAAGGCTAAGAGACTTATGGATATAGTGGCAGATATTAAGAACAATTCAGAAGTTACAGCATAATGATTAGAGGTAACTGTTTAGGACAGGACGAAGCATTTACTGCTGAGTCCGTAAGAAAGCGTAGTGGTTGCAGGAATCGGGCAATTTTGAATGCGAAGCATTGCCCGATTCATCGTAACTATGAAGGTACTGAATAGTTACACTTTGGAGAACAAAAATGGAGAAAACTTGTATTATTGTAGGTGCGGGAGAATATGGAAACACTCTTGATGAACAGATAGAAATAAATGAAAATGATTATTGTATAGCTGCCGATGGTGGACTTGACATATTAAGACAAAAAAATATTGTGCCTGATATGATATTGGGAGACATGGATTCCGTAAAGTCTTCTGACAAAATTTATCAGTCTGATTATGCGAATAGTAAATGTATAGTGCTTCCCACAGAAAAAGATGATACAGATATGCTTGCAGCTATAAAGGAAGGGCTTAAAGCCGGTTATAAGAATTTTAGAATATATGGTGCACTGGGTGGACGCTTAGACCATACACTGGCTAATATACAATGCCTTTTGTATCTGTATAATAGGGGTGCTACAGGTATTCTTTATGGTCCTGACACACAGCTTATGCTTTTGGGCAGTGGTCAGTCTCTGATTTTGAAAGATATTCCTAAAAGATATATTTCAGTCTTTGCATATGGCAGTGAAGCGTCGGGGGTGTCAATAAAGGGGCTTAAATATGAAGTAAGTGATTATGCTTTAAAACCTGATTTTCCTATTGGTGTAAGTAATGAATTTATTGGAAAAGAGGGTATAATATCGGTAAAAAATGGAAATATAATAGTGTGCTTTGGAGAATTGCTGGAGTAGTTGGATTAGCAACTTAATAGTTTATTAACAGAAAGGTATGATAATAATGATTTATAGTCTGTCTACATGGTTATTTTTCTTTTATTTCTATTGTTTCTTAGGGTGGATATGGGAAACCTGTTACGTATCTGTATTGAATGGAAAATGGGTAAACAGGGGATTTATGCATGGACCTTTTCTGCCAATATATGGTTTTGGAGCAATAGGAGTACTTATCGCAACATTGCAGTATAGAGAAGATGCTGTTGCAGTATTTTTTGTTGGAATGATAACTGCTACGGTTCTTGAGTACTGTACCGGTGCAGCAATGGAGAGGATTTTTCATGTAAGATACTGGGATTACAGTAAGCTTCCATTTAATATAAATGGTCATGTATGTCTTTTGGCTTCTCTTGCATGGGGAATGTTTTCTGTTATTTTGACTGTATATGGTCATAATCCGGTTGAAAGGTTTGCGCTAAATGTAAATTCTAATATACTGGAATTGATAGTGCTTGTGATTACAGCATATATTGCCGTTGATTTTACTAACAGCTTTAAGGCTGCGATTGACTTAAAGGAAATGCTTATGGAGCTTGAAGAAAACAATGAAGATTTCAGAAGAATACAGAAACGTATAGAGGTAGTTTCAACCTTTTATGGCGAAGAATTAAAGGAAAAATCAGAGGCAGGACTCAAAAGGATAAATTCAGCGATAAATACAGGTAAAGAAATGTATGAGCGTATTGATATAAGCAGAGTAAAGGACAGAGAATACCTTAAGATGAAGTCATTGCTAAACCGTAATCCTAAGGCTGTTTCAATGATGCACGAGAAGGCATTTACACTTTTAAAGAAAATTACAGATGAAGCAGAAACACAAAATGAGTAGGCAATAATGCCTGCTCATTTTGTGTTTTGGATTATTATATATTAGTCAAATACATTACTCCAAAGCTTATTTTTGACATTTGGATTTATACCCTTCTGTTCAAATATCTGGCTTGCTGTAGCAAATTCATAGCCCTGCTCTTTGAGTTTTTCGATTATAACCGGAAGAGCCTCAAGAGTCTTGTCGTTGTTATACAGGTCATGCATAAGCACAAGCGAGCCGTCACTTACTTTTTTAAGAACTTCATTTATTCTGTCCTGTGCAGAAGTCTCTGGATTCCAGTCGATACTGTCTGCACCGCAGATGAATGGCAGATCAATGTTTTCATACATGGTATCACTTACCAGAATATATGGTGGTCTGAAAAATTTGGTATCAACTCCAACCATTTCTTTTATTACAGCGGAAGTCTTTGATATTTCCTCTTTTATTTCTTCTGCACTCATTTTACTCATATCACTGTGTGTGTAGGAGTGATTGCAAATCTCACAGCCAAGTGTAAGCTGTCTTTCAAGTATTGATTTTTTATCCTCAGTAACAAGATTTCCAATAAGGAAAAAAGAGCCTGCAATATTATTTTCTTCGAGAATATCCAAAACCTTTTCTGTGATATTTGATGGACCGTCATCAAAGGTTAATGCTACTAATTTTTTGTTATTCATTTCCTTTTGTCTCCTAACATTATTATATATAAACTTAATATATAATAATGTTAAGGTTAATTCTATTTAGATAATGCTCACAAGTACTTAATTATTGCCAAAAATCCCTGAATAGTGAGGGTGAGTGATTAAAGATTTTTTAAAGATTGCTTTAAAAAACTGATATTAGTTGTAAAAATAACTATAAAAATATATAATAATACTATATATTACAAAATATACACAAATTGCAGTAATAAATTGAATATTGTGCAACTATTTTATTACTGTACACAGGTTATATCCCGCGAGAGGTTTTCAGAATGAAAACTCAAGTCTTTTATTTGGAGAAAAAGTATGCGTATTTTTAAGAGAAAAACAAAAATCAGAAATAAAATTATTTTTACTATACTGCTCATATCAATAAGTACGTTGTTGTATTATTCAAGGAATTTTATGGAGCACACAACAAATAGCCTAAAGACATATCAACGACTTAGTATGGAAATGGGCGATGAGATTAATGCAAATGTGAGTGAGATATGTGTTGAGAATACTGAAGAATTTTTGATGCAGTTATCTCAAAAAGACGCAGAGTATTATGATGTTGAATTTAAAACCATTGCTGCTCAGATGGAGCTGTTTAGTGATGAACTGATTCCTTCCCTGCTTACGGATTATGAAAAGATTGACATCGATGAAGTAGAATATAAGCGTATGTTTGGGCGTGGAAGTGTAAAGTTTGCTGATGAGAGTAAATTGGATGATACCACCAAAAAAGAAGCATATGTTTTAGCACTTATGTATAATACCTGTTTTGGTACAGTGTGTTCACGTCCTGAAATAATAAGAATGTATATTGCTACTGATAAGGACTATGTGGTTTTGTACAGCGAAGAAGAAATTAAGGATCTGGATACCGCATATTATGAAAAAGAATGGTATAAAAAAGCGGTGGAGAATAAGGATAGAGCTGTCTGGATTGAGGCGTACAAGGATTTGATTACAGGACATGAAGTACTTACATGCTCAAAGGTTGTATGTGATAAATATGGTAATTTTGTCGGTGTTCTTGCATTGGATATAGATACTAAAGAATTGAATACACAATATATGAACAATATGTTAAGTAATGGTGATGAAATAGAAAGTCACATATTGGCAGCAGATGGCAGTCTTGTTATGGATTGTGGTTGTGGGGAGAATGACTGTAAATTATCAGATGATATAAAGAAGATTATACTAAAAGAAAAGGAAGGTATTTTGGATGATGGCAATCATTTGATAGCATATTCTGAAATATCTCAGACAGGGTGGATATTCTGCAAACAACAGGACAGGAAGGTTATTACGGAGGAGATGGAAATAATAAGTGAGAAAATACAGGATAGCGAAAAGATATTAAGCGATAATATATTGTATGATATGATTATAGCTATCGTTAAAATGATATTAAGCTCATGTGTTATTGTTTTCATCCTCGTTGTTGTAGCTATATATACTACTAAAGAGTTAACTAAGCCGATTTACCAGCTTATCAGTTCTATACGTGATATTAAAAATGGTAATTTTGAAAAGAAAATAGAGGTAATATCATCCGATGAGATAGGAGAGCTGGCAAATGAGTTCAATGTGATGCTCGATGAATTAAATATGTATATTGAGAATCTGACAGAGGTAACTGCCGAGAAAGAAAAAATAGGTGCCGAGCTGCATGTGGCAACACAGATACAAAAGGGTATGCTTTCGGATAAGTTTGATATCTGTTCGGCTGTTGATATAAATGCAATAATGAATCCTGCAAAGGAGGTTGGTGGAGATTTCTATGATTTTTTTATGGTTGACCAGAATCATTTTGCATTGGTAGTTGCAGATGTATCAGGAAAAGGTATTCCGGCAGCACTTTTTATGGCGCGTAGTATGACTGTTATAAGAATGTTGACTAAACCGGGAGTATTGCTTTCAGAGGTATTTGAAAAAGCCAATAATTATTTGTGTGAAAACAATCAGGAGGGACTGTTTGTAACAGCCTTCGAAGCGATACTTGATATTCGAACCGGTAAAATGGAGTACGTAAATGCAGGTCATGAAAAACCTTTTATCAGGGACAAATCAGGAAATTATAGTGTGATAGAGGTAGAACCCGGATTTGTATTAGGTGCAATTGAAGATATTGAATATAATACAGGAACAATTCAGATGGAGCCGGGGGACAGATTCATTGAGTATACAGACGGTGTTGCTGAGGCTACTAATGTAAATAATGAGTTGTTTGGAGAGAAGAGACTTGAGGAATGTCTTAATAATAATAGTGGAGAGGATGTAAGGTCTATACTTCAGGCAATATTACAGGATATAGATAAATTTACAATGGGTGCGGATCAGTTTGACGATATCACTATTCTGGCTATGGAGTACAAAAATAAAGTGACCAGACATAGCTTACAGGTAGAGGCAAGTCTTGAAAAATATGAAGAGGTGCAACGGTTTGTGCTGGATAATTTGATCGGGGTGGAGCTTACGGAGGCTGAGCTTGCGGATTTGAATATAATGATAGAAGAGATATTTGTCAATATAGCAAGCTATGCGTATAAAGCTATGGATATACCTGACAGTGAAAAGACAGTTGAGATAATTTTGGAAAGATTAGGTGAAGGGACGATAAAAATACAGTTTGCAGACAGTGGGATTGAATTTAATCCATTGATGAAAAATGATCCGGATATAAATGCAGACTATAATGACAGAGGTATAGGAGGATTAGGTATATACATGGTAAAGAAAAGCATGGATAATGTGGAATATATAAGAGAAGGTACACAAAACGTGCTGACTGTTACAAATACGTATAAGATGCAGGACAGATAAATTATTGTAAAAGTGAGGGAAAATCTATGAAGTATTGTTTTCTTGACATTAATGCGCAGGATATGAGTAATGTTGCTCCGCAATTTGTATGTGAGCGGATAAAATCAGGAAAAAATAATATTAAATGTGCCGGAGCTGTTAATGCTAAAGGTGAAGCTGTTGCAATTGCGTTTTTTGATTTTTCAGTGGCATATCCATATTCCATGACCTTTTTATATACATATGTGGCTGAGAGTGAAAGGGGCAATGGCTATGCGACAGAGCTTTTGAGCTTTTGTAGGGATAATTTTAAGAAAAAGGGAATGAAGTTTATCTATTCGCGAATATATTCGGATTTAGTGGCAGAGGATTTTTTAAAAAGGTCCGGATTTACAATGGTAGACGAAAAAAGACATCTTCTTAAATATGATAATGGCTATCTGAAAAATTCTTTATTTGTAAGAAAAATAATTGAAAATGTTGGAACAAAACTGCCTAAACCTTTGAAAATAGATAGTTTAGAGGATATAAGGCTCAAACATTTCTGGAATAATACAAGAGCGCAGGGAATTTGCTTTGAACTAAAGAGTGTAGATACAAGTCTAAGCAGTTTTCTGACAAATGACAATGAGATATATGCCGGTATGTTTGGGATAAAGCTTAGCTGTGGCGATGTATTTATACATAACATAATTGAGCTTGGCAATGTTAAACGGGATTATTCTGTTCCTGTAATGCTTGCAGATATAATAAACAAGGCAGACAGTTCATATGAAAAGATATCCATACAGACATATGACAGCAATGTATATAAAGGTATCATTAAAAATTTTGGAGAGCCAATAGAAGAGATTGAGAACTCAGAGTGGATATATATGTTGTAAAGGCTTTGAGAGTATATAAAATAAGATAAGGAAGGTAGGCAAAATATGAGTGATAGCAAATCAATGATGCAGCAGTCAAAGAAAAGCGTTTTATTTGAAAAATCAGAAAATGAGAGCAAAGAGCAATACAAGGATATGTCTCAAATGAATGTCAGTATTGAAAGTATCCAAAATAACAGCTTTAATGACACAGTTGCGTTAAAGTCAAGTGCACTTAAGATGTTGAAAAATACTGAATCGAAGGAAGAACTTGAAGAAAATAAATACAATGGAATTGATTCATTTCATGTAGATTTGGAAAAAGAGCTAAAAAAATTTAACAGTCACGACAGAAATGAAATACAAAAATTTAATAAGGCATTTGAAAGCTGTAAGTCCAAAATCGAAAAAAATCTGACATACTCCATGTACGATAAGGCAGTTGAAATGTACAGACTTTTGAAGCCCTATTATCTCAGCCTGCATGATCATTCTGTTTCAAATAAGAATGAATTTGAAAAATTGTATATTAAATACTTTAATGACCTGGAAAATATCATCAGTCGTGGAAGAACAGAAGAGAGCTTCAAAGACAAAAAAGAAGAAGAACTAAGGTATATGGATAAGTATGGAACTGTACGAAAGGAACAAAATGAGCAAAATGAGCAAATTGAAGAAAATCAGGAACGGGAACAGGTTTCAGTAATAGCTCATACTCAAAACGATGGTACGGTATCCGAAACACAATGGCAGAATATAGTACAGGTAGATAACTGGCTTGTGCGCAATTCAGTTAGACGAGACAGAAACAATGTATTTATTGTATCTAATATATTAGCATTATCTGCACGTGAAAGAATGTATATATATTATCTTATAGAGAAAAAGTGTAGAAAAAGTCCAAATGACATAGATCTTGTGAAATCACAGTCAAGCTATGTACCTGATCTGGAGGCCTTTAAGAATCAGATGACTGCTTCGAAGTTTAAGGTATGGCTTAGAGTAAAAGGTATGTCACATATTTACTGGGATAAGCTTACAGATGCTTTACAGCAGCTTGAAAAAAACAAAGCGACTATAAAGAGTATAAAGACAGATCCTATAGGTAATGCACAAAACACTATAGAAAGCGAAATAAACAAATTAATTAGTACTATGTCAAAATATAAGGGGTTCTTTGACGAGTATGAAAAATTAGATGAAAATCAGAAAAAATCTAAAGAAAATGAAAAAGAAAATAAATTAAATGATATTAGGGAGGAATGGGATAAAGTATTTAATAAAAAAATTCCGGTTGAAGGTGTAAATCTTAAATCAAAGCAAACGGACTATACCGGAAAATTTAAGAGTGCAAGCCCATATATCGGATATGCAAATAATGCGTTATCCGGTGGTATTTCTGTAGGCGAGTATATTTTTGGAAAGATGAGTGGGTCTGTTAAAGAGATTTCGGACATTGGATTATTAGGTATTGATTCGCTGGAGCAATTTACGTCTTTTATAAATGCAATAATAGATTTAAAGGATTATAATAAAAATTTTAAAGATTCAACAACAGAGGAGAAGGCTTCTTTTTGGTTTGGAAAAATATCTTATTTATTCAGTGCAACTAAATTTGCCGGAAAGGTTTCTGAGCAATTCTTTAAAGAAAGTACGGTTGGAAAATTTTTTACTGAAAATGCAACACCAATGGGAATAGTTACTTCTGGTGTAAAGCTGTGCAATAGTATATATAAGTTGTCTTTAGCCGGATATCATAAAGTTAAATTTAATACTGCAAAAAGTAAATTGAAATTGAGTAAAAATGAACCGGAGGATAATTGGGATAAGGTAAGGGACAAGACTAAAGAGGAAAAAGAGAAATGGATAAAGCAAAGATATGAGTCCGGCATGTCAAAAATGACTGAGCGTATGTTGAATAAAAAGACCATATTGGCGGGAATGGATGTGGCAGCTTCGGTAAATTCTTTAGCAGGCAGTATAGTTGCAGATCCTATGCTTAAGACTATTTCAAAAGGAATAGGCGTAAGCTTTACGGCAGCAAGTACGGGAGTAAGTTATCTTCTTGATTACAGGAACAGACATAAGAGCAGTGGTGATTTTCTTGGTATTGATAAATTGATAAAGCAAATAGAAGAAAAGAATAAAAATGCAAAAATTAACAGGAAGGAAATAAAAAGACAATTCATGGCATATCTGGGTTATGCATCAGAAGAATCCTTCTTTAGCTATGTTACGGGAAAGTATGCTATAATGATTTATAACAATGCTTTTTTTGCAGGTGACCATAAGGTATATAAAGTGGGTAATGAGCTTGGTACATATAAAAATACTAATAGTAATATGGCTCAGAAAGAATTTGTAAAGCTTGAGAAAGAGGAAAAAAATCAAATTGAAGGTTATGGTATGATATTAAACAGTCTGGGACTAAAGACTACTTATCCGGAAACGGAAGGACAAAACAGCAGACCTTCTGTAGAAACTATTAAAAAGAAGTTAAATGGATAAAATTACTATATTAATAATACTTTAAAATGATAACAGGAAGGCGGTAATTATTTATGTCAAAGGAAAAACAAAAATATGTTTTAGCGGTTATGGAGGAAATATTAGGAGAGGCTCAGGTGCGTACTTTGCTTAGAAGTGCAGGAGAAGATGGTTTGCCGGTTGATATTCTGACAACACTGCACACAGAATTTGGTCAGGATAGTGATGAGGCAATGGGTGAATTCTATTTTGCACCAAATGCTAATGAGGAATCACAGGTACAGTATTTTACAAGCGTAATCACATTAAGCGAGGAAGTAAATAAAGAACATTTACCGGAATTATATGAAGCGATTTCAAAGTTGAATTTCTATCTTCCGGTAGGAAGCTTTGCAATAGATGAAGAGGATTCTTCTCTTGCATATAAGCATGTTGTACCGATAAGAGTGGACTGTTCTCAGGAGGAATTGCTTCAACAGGTGGATATTCTTATTGCACATGCACTTAGTATTTCTGAGGAATATATAGCTATTTTACTCCATGTGTCAGAAGGTAAAGCGACTGTGCAGGATATTATTGATCTGTTTGTATAGGGGAAAATATAAAAAGTTGATGTCATTTGGCATCAACTTTTTTATATTTACGAAAATAATTATTTTCCGGTTAAGGTTGTCCATAGTATTTTTTGAGTATATTTTCCTTCTTCTGCACAGGGAGACAGCATAGAAACAACAAGTCTGTTTTCGCCTTCTATAAAAGTTTTTTGCGCGGTGCCGGTGGAAGGGTCTATTATTGTATAGAAATATACAGCATCCTTTATGGTATCACTGTCAGCAGAGTTATCTGTTAAAATACACCTCATCTGTTCACCATTTGGGAGTTCTCCTGCTCTGACAGAGGTAGCTTTTTCCCCTTCTGAAGTTATCCAGTAATCAGTTGAATCAGAATATTTAAAAGACAAAGTATAGGGGTTATTGCTATCTCCCTCTATAACAGTTCTTTCAGGAGTAGCCATGATTATGTCAAGCATAGATTCGGGCCACTCGTTTGCAGTATTTTTCATGTCTATTGGATATACAAGTTTTGCGTCAGGTGCAGTACGCATATAGTGATTGATTTGAGATTTTAATATATTCTTTGAACTTCCTGCCATTACCCCAATTGGTAAGGTTATTGCGATTACTATGCCAACAATCGCTAATATTATTGCTTTTTTCTTTTTTACTACCATATTTATTACCATACTTTCTTCAAATTTCGCGACATCAATATACAGGTATAAATTCCATATAATGATTAAAAATATATCCCTCAACATTGTTTACAGTAACTCTTGACCAAAGTCCTCCCTTGGTAATGACAATGCCTTCTGTGCCGGGCTTTACTGTTGATATAACCTCATATGAAGGAGAAGGCCCTTTTCTTATATGTAAAGCCCCCTTGCCATGGATTGCTTTAAAGCGATAGAAAGAAACTTCGGGTTCCTTGTTAGTATTATCACCATCAGAGTTGTTATCGTTGTCAGAATTGTCCTCATTGTTGTTTTCATTTTCATCTTCAACCAGTGTCTCAACTGTTGCAACGGGAGCACTTGAAAAAGCAACATCAATAACGGAAACGTTTGTTACTTTGGCAGCAAAGAAAGAAAAATAAATGATAGCCAGGATACTTACTATACAGTAGCCACCAATAAGAATGTTAATTATTTTTTTCATCTTCACGTAACCTCCTTATTTCTTCTTCCAGTCTTTGAATCTTAAATTCTCTCTCCAAAACTTTTTTGTTCAAGGTATCTACAAGGTTGTCGGAATATAATCCTGCCTGTGATAAATTATCGGAAACAGAGAGATTTTTGAATATAGTGTAAAACGTTATTATTTCAAAAAGAAAACCTATTATAACTATAGAAACAGATATTATATCTGAAAAAGCAAAAATACAAATAATTGTACCCACAAAGGCTGCAAAATCTAAACACAATAAAATTATTAAAGTTATTTTAAATTTGTCAGACAATATTTATTCCTCCCCAGAACATAATAGTATTTATATACTAAATCTTATCATAATTAGATTGAAAAATAAAGTAATTAATATTAAAGATTTAATTAATATATGCAAAATCAAAGAAATATCAATAATTGAAAATAAATAAGTAATTAATGAAAAGTAAATTAAAGAATAATTAAAGAATTGCAGAAAATAGTTGCACAATTCGATTACATAATGTAAAATTATATCAAAATTATATTGCGCGAATGGAGTTTTGCGAATGGGAATTACTAATCATAAACTTGTCAGATTTGAAAATGTGACAAAGGTATATGGAAGTGGGGAAAGGGCACTGCAAAATGTATCATTTGACATAAATCTTGGAGAATTTGTGTTTTGTGTTGGTGAGAGTGGTGCCGGAAAAAGTACGATTATTAAGATGATACTTGGAGAGGAAGAACCGTCAATCGGAGCTGTATACTTTGATGGAAAGAGTATTTTTGGACTTGACAGGACTGAGCTTATAAACGTAAGGCGCAATATTGGAGTTGTTTTTCAGGACTTCAGATTGATAGAGGATATGACAGTTTTTCAAAACGTTGCGCTCACATTGCGAATAATGGGGCGAAGAGAAAAAGATATACAAAAACAGGTTGCATATACACTGTCACTGCTTAAACTGGCAGACAAGTTTAATGCTTATCCGGGACAACTTTCGGGTGGTCAGAAACAAAGGGTCTGTATGGCAAGGGCAATAGTGAACAGACCACAGATATTACTGGCGGATGAACCGACAGGAAGTCTTGATAAGAAGAGTGCATATGAGATTATGGAGTTTTTAAAGCTTATTAATGCGCAAGGCACAACAGTGTTCATGGTCACACATATGCATGAATTGATCGATGTAATAGATAAGAAAACTATTATTGGTTTGGAAAATGGCAGGATTAACATGCAACCAATAATATACAATGCACTAAGACAGCTGTATTAAATGGAGAAAAAGGGGCAAAAATATGAAAAATAATCAACTGTTACCATTCGAACGTAATCGTTATTATGCAGGTAAGATGCTGACATCAGCAGATTTCAGGGCAGAGCAGACCTATATGAATAACAAACGAAGATTTGTAAATAATCTGATGTTTGGTTCAGGTATTGTATGTGGCTGTGGAGTAGTAAGTCTTGATGATTTGTCAGTTCTCGTTGAAAGCGGAGTGGCTATTGATGACTATGGCAGAGAAATAGTCATAGAAAATTCAGATGTCAAGAAACTGTCTTCAGTAAGTGGTTTTGAAGGACTAAGGACTCGCAGTGCCAGTCTGTGTCTCAGATACAAAGAAGATGAGGTTCATTCAGTATATGCTCTGAATCAGCAGGAATATGGAAAAGAATTTGAATATAACAGAATAAATGAGAATTATGAGATGTTTCTGATGGACAAGGAGGATACGAATGATCAAAATCTTATAGAAGATGAGTTTTACAGCAGAATTTTTCTTTTGGAAAATACTGATTATACAATATATGTTCAGATTCCATCAAATATCAGTAGAGATACCTATGTCAAATTAAGTGCAGTTGTTATCAAGAAAACTGATGATAGCAGGACGCTTGATGTCAGAGCAGTTTTACAGCTTCCTGTGTTTCAGACGGTTGAAGGAAAACAGGAGCTGGTTATTGGTTTTTCTGATATAGTGATGCACAAAGATGAAGTTATCAAAAAGGATTACTGGATAAAGTCTCAGAATGTTGAGAATGATAATGCTGAAATAGTGGTAAAAAAGGATTCTCTTGTGATTACCTGCGATAATATTGATGTAGAACCTGCCCCGACTATTCCGGCAAAAATCGTGATTTCATCAAAAAGTAATTACAATATTGTAAGCTCCGAGATTGGTAAGCTTAGTCTTGAAATGAGAAATATCTCAGGTAAAAAGGATTATATAATTCTTGCTGATATAGATATAGTAAGAACCGAGTCAACTTATATGATTGAAAAGGTTGATGAGAGTCGCAAAGAATATATAAGTGCTCCTGCAAATGCCGCAAAGCGTGCAGAATATATGGGATGCTTCATGGGATCTCATCAGATTCAAAATACGGTGGATTCAAATACCACCGATGCCAAGGTAAATCTTCAAAAGAGATTTGAACATAAGGTACCACAGATTGCAACAGGTTCACTTGAGATAGCTTTGGGGGACAGAGTTCATAAAGGTGATATAAGATATTCCGGTGAGATAATGCATGGTTTGGGAAAAGGGGATGTATTTGTTTCAATCGGATATGAAAATATACGTGAGGATGTGAACTATGATGCAAATGTGAAAAGTACATATTATGGAAATCCGGCACTTTTCAAAGAAAATACTGAGATGGAAAATGTCACAACTGCAATAAAAGTGTTGAATGACAAAGGAAGCTTTATCGTTGCGGCAAGAATTGATAAGCCTATAAATCAGATGATTTTAAATTATCGCTGGACTGCTATTAAGCTTCCAAAGCATGATGATAATGATATATACAAACAGTATGAAGGAAAAAGCATATCAGCTGTCACACCTACCGTTGTTGTGGGCACCAAGGAAAGCCATTATTTTGAGGTCAAATTTAATAATATGGAGGCCTGCAGCATAGTATATGAGCTTACAGAACCGGGAAGTGGAGAAATAACAGCAGATGGCGTATATACAGCACCTATGAAAGAGGGAGTATATGAGATTATGATTTACTGTGCTGATATGCCGGTGATATGTACATATGCTTATGCAATTGTTAAGAGATTAGATGCTTTAGAACTTGAAAATTAGTATATAGTAGAATGAAAAAGATAGGACTGGTTAAATGGTACTAAAAATCGATAACATGTCTTTGGATGTAGTAAGAAGTGTTATAGAAAATGAAATAAATGATGTGTACATATGCAGAGATGAAAATGCAGTATCAGAAACCTATTATACTCTCATATATATTAAAAATCATGAAACTGCAAGAGACTTTCTTGATGCATTTGAGCGTTGTGATAGTTCAAAAAACGTATTGATAAAAAATTTTGCATATCAAAATGCTTTTTGTTTTCTGTTTGATTACAGACGAGAGAGAAATCTTGAAGAATTTTATATGGGTAAGACCTTTTCTGTGTACAGGTGCGAGGAGATATGTTTAAGAATTGTTTTGGAATGTATTTCTACGGGCATACCATATCCGTTATTGTATGAGATACTTAAGCAAAAGCAGATTAACATGTCAAAGGATAACAGCATCTATTTTAATTATCAGGTGGACCTTACAGATTTTGATAAAAAAAGAGATGAACATGACTGTGTTATCAAATGTGCGATTATAATAAAGGAATTATTAAAGACACATGAGGGTATAAATTCCATCAGTTATAATCTTTTGAATAAAAAGATACCAAAAAACAGTTATGTGACTTTTAATGAGTTGTATAAGGATATAAAGCTGAGTGTCACTCCTGATAAGGGGGCAGGCATAATAAGCAGGATAAAGCGATTTTTGAATAAGCATCGTCTGTTCTTTTTTAATATGTTCATATTTATGTGCATAGTAGTGGCAATACTGGCGTTTATGGTATTTTTTTCGCAGATTGTCTTTAAGGATACACCAATATACAGGTTGTTTATTAATACGTTTAAAACAATAGGAACTGAGACGATGCTTCAATAATAATTATGCTATTATTGCGACAAATCATATTTGACAGATAAACAGGAGATATCCGGTATGAAAAAAAACAAGTCAGCTATTATAATTGGAATATTTTTGACAATTATATTTCTGATCATATTTGGAACACAAATATATCAGGTCTATCCAAATGGTCAGAATATGCAGGCTGTGGTAAAGACCAAAGATCAGACAATAGGTCTTGAGCAGACTGGATTTGGTCAGTTTGTGTTTAGATTGGACAAAGACAATAGAGTGATAAGCTACAGAAACATTCAGCAGGATGATATGTTGAAAAATTATGAGGCATTATATATGTATGTTTATAATGACCTGATATATCTGATGTTACGTGATATTTATGATAATGATACATATGCCGTGGCAGAATATAATGTTGATTTTACTGCTGTAAATCTGTATTTGTGCAGACAGTTTCCGGTTGAAAAAATCGGTGGTATGTCAATTGCGGACAATACAGTCTATGTGACCGGAATTGCCAATAACAGACGTACAGCCACAGTATATAAGATGGAGCTGCCAAACGAAGAAAAGATAAAGACAGAGATATTATATGAACCCAATTATGAAGCAGTGACACAGATAACAACTGATAATAATAGAAGAATCATCAATGCAAACTATGTTGATGGTCATATAGTGTACTGTCAGGATATAGACACGATTGAACAGATTAACAGTATACAGGGTTATACTACGGATTATGATTTTAACGAATATGTTATAGCCCTTTCACTTGTCAAAGATCGTCTTATAATGCTATGCATAATAGCTATACATGCTGTTGCTTATGCAATTTTGCTCTACCATTTACTGTTCAAAACAAGATCCTATGGAATAGTGAGATTTGCAGTAGCAGTTACTGTTTTGACAGCAATGACCTTATGCAGTGTATTGATAGGTCATATAGCAATCACTGTAAGTGGACAGGATGACAGACTTACAAGTGCCGATTATATGCTTAGTCCCCTTATGGACAGTTTAAGCTCATATACTGATTATGATTCTTCTAATTCAGGATTTTATGAAGGCTATGGATATCATAGAACCTTTGATACACTTAATGAATTTGCAACCACAAAGACTATGGCAGTATTCTTTGGAAATATATTTATTGCATCTGAGCAGGGGGATGTATTTACGATTGATGTTTCCCTTGATTCTCCACAGGGATATCCGGTTAATTCCATATATTCAGAAGAGCTTACAAATCAGTTAAGGAATGCACAGATTCAGACTACAGATGTATCGTCAATTATCAGTGTAAAAGGCATAAAATATGGAGTAGTTGTAAAAGTATGGGACAATGAAATACAGCCAAAGCATTTTCTGACAGCATTGATACCACTTAAAAATCTTGAAAGTGATATTGAACAGTATAAGAAGAAAGCTACGATAGCTTCTGTGATAGTACTTATCATTGGAGCGATAGCCATGGGTATAGTTACATACTTTGAATCCAGGGATCTTCGTCAGTTCTCAAGAGTGATGGAGAGAATAAGTCAGGGCAGACAGCTTGAATTTGAAAAGCCAAAAGTAGATAACTGGGATCTTGATGCAATGTGGAATTCGCTCTTTGAATTATTCAAAGACAGGGAAAAGATTTTCTATTCACGAAACAGAATATTTAAGTCATATTACCGTTTTGCACCAAGAAATATAGAAAAACTGCTTGGAAAAGAGACTATCGCAGAAGTAAATGCAGGTGATATGTCAAGAGTGCTTGCTACAGTCGGGATGATCAATCATTCTGTCTGTGGAAATATAAATCAGGAAGAATACATAAATATGGTAAACAGCAATTTCTCCATAATTTCAGAGCATCAGATTAAGTATGATGGAGTGCTTATTTCAAACGAAGCAAATTTGAGCTCCATGCAGATACTCTTTACTGAGGGAATGATGCAGGCTGTAAGATTTGGTATAGACGCGATTAAGAATCTTGAAGAAAAAGGTAACTATGCCAGACAGAAAATATCAATATTTATGCATCATACAGATTTGTATTATGGTGTTGCAGGTTCTTTTGAGCAGACCTTTCCCTTTATTCTTTCTGCGGAAATAGAGGGATTAAAGAGTTTTGGCGAAGAATTCAGAGATAGAGGAGTCAGATTTGTAATAACAGGAGAGGCAGAAAGTCAGATTGAGGATTCTGTTGAGAGAAGATATATAGGATACCTGGATTTAGTCAATCTGAATAAACGTTTTAAATGCTATGAGGTGCTTGATGCGTATCCTGTAAAAGAAAAGAAGCTTAGAAAAATGACGGATGCCAATTTTCAAAAGGGACTTGAACTGTTTTATGGAAGAAATTTCTATCTGGCACGCAATGAGTTTGCAGAAGTGTTGAAAACCTGTGCCGAGGATCAGATTGCAGTATGGTATTTGTTTAAGTGTGAGCAGCTTTTTAATGAAAGTAGTGGTTTTGAAGGTGAGAAAGATATAAGTTTTGGTTTGTTTAGTGATATAAGGGGATAATATTTATGCTTGGAAGAATATTAGATGCTTTGATAAGTACTCTGCGTGGAAAAATAATGAGTCTTGTCAATATGATTAAACGATTTACGTCTCCGGTATATCTGCAGAGTACAGTTGTTGCCAGGGTAAGAGCATTTTTTACAAACCATTTTACTATAAAACCCAGAAATAAACGTGATTATTTTACTGTTTTTGTCTGGATGATAAGCAAGAGACTGGTGTTTATGCTCTGTATTATCGCCGGAGTGTTAGGACTTTATTACATAACGATTGTAAATCCTGTAATGAGTCTCAAGGTTGATGGCGTAAGGACTTATTCATACAATTCTGTTCCACTCAGATTTGTTTCCGGAAAAGTTAATATCCGGGCAAAATCAGGATATATTGCTTATACCGGTAATGTGCAAAAGGGTAAGGTGACTGGTGAAGGTACACTTCGTAGCAAAAATGGCAATCTTATCTATGAAGGACATTTTGATAACAATTATTATAATGGTGAAGGTAAACTCTATTATGACACTGAGGCATTAAGATACAGTGGAGGTTTTGTAAACAATATTTTTGAGGGAACCGGTACCTTATTCAGAAAGAATGGCTCTGTTGAATATGAAGGAGAATTTCTGCATGGTCAGAAGAATGGTCAGGGAATACTGTTTGGCAGTAATAGCAAGCCTGTATATACCGGAAGGTTTGCAAATGACGAAGTCGTGTATACGGATTTGCTTGATTTAATGACTGCAGAGATATCAAAAGTATATACCGGAGCTTCACAAGTATACAGAGACGATAATGATTTTATAGTAACAATGGACGATATAGATGCTTTGTATACTGTGGACTCTTCCGTGGAAACCTTAGATGATGCAATAAGTATTGATGGAATATATGTTTTAAAAAATGTTTTTGATTATCAGGGGAAGAAATATACGAGTATATCAGAACTAAAGGATATGCTTTCAGATATTGAGTATGAAGGTAATTCAAATATACTTCTTTCAGAAGCTGTCTGCGTAAAAAAGATAAATCAGAAGCGTGAAAGCCAGTTTGAACAGATATCGATTTCTGAGGAAGAAATATACAAAAATGTATTTGAAGTAAGCGATTTTGACAGTGACAATTCTTTATATCTTTATTCATTTAGTTCAGACGGTATAAGATATACATTTTTCTGTGCTGATAAGTATGGCAGATTTGATTTTTACCTGGTAGAGAAGGAATAAGGTCGTAGTTTTTGTTTTTTGTGTGGAGGGTTTTGGTGAAAAGGAAAGGCTTAAATACAGTAAAAAGAATACTTTGTGTGATTTTAAGTCTTGCTATTGCTGTTAATGTATGCAGTTATAACGATGTATACACAGTCAATGCGGCGGAAAAAACATTTCCACTTGCAATGGCAAAGAACCTTGCAATGACCAATTCAAAATCATGCAGGAAGCTGCGTGTGCAGATATCTATGAAAAAAGCAAAATATGCAGAGTCAGTAAAAAAGCTTACTCTGAAGCGAAAAAATCAGTCAACCTTCAGATGGTCTCCATTACTCAGTTTTAAATTTCCTGAGACTCCTGATCTGGTGGATGAATTTGAATATGCATATAAGCCACTTTCAATTCAGAGTGAGATTGATAAGCTAAAGCATGAGCTAAGTGATGCAAAATATGCTGTATATGAAGAAGTGACTAATCTGTATGTAAATATATATACATTACAGGAAAAAATAGCATTTGATGAAAAAAGGCTGGAGACAATAAATGATGAAATAAGCAGCAATGAGGCAAAGGTAGTATTGGGACTTGCTTCGCAGTCAGATGTTGATTCAATGAAGAAGTCACAAAAGAAGCTTAATGACAAGCTTGCAAGTGAGAAAAGAGACTTTGAAAATAAGAAAAAGGATATGAAGACACTCACAAAGCTGGATGTAACAACAGGCTACAAATTTGAAAATCCATACATAGATATATCCATAAGCAGAGCAAATCTTGATGATATTAAGCAGCATACTCTGGAGAATGACAATGGTCTGTATGAAGCAAAGATAACAAAGGATTATAACCTTACGGCACTAAACACAAGCTATAAGATCATGAAAAACTGGTATGGCTCTAAAATGTCTACTATTGATTCTTTTGTATCACAGGCAAGAGCCGGACAGGAGATAGATGAGGAAGCATTCAAAAACGCCTATGATAAGTTTATGAGTGATGCTGATGCTCCGTGGGATAAAGAGTTTAAGCTATGGCTGATATTTTTTACCTTGCGTTTTCCTTTTGAATATCTGAAGGGTGAACGTTCAGGTACAAGATACATTGAGAATGAGCCGTATATGTTATATACCAGCTGCCTTGAGTATGTTTCGTCGATTGAAGAGGAAAATAACACAAGGCTTGCACTTGAAAAAAATGTAGATAGCGGTTTTGAAAATATTGTTACAACAAGAAATGCATATCTGTCACTGGTAGACGAGGTTTCAGATG
This sequence comes from Lachnospiraceae bacterium, assembly GCA_017424235.1. Classification (GTDB taxonomy): domain Bacteria; phylum Bacillota; class Clostridia; order Lachnospirales; family Lachnospiraceae; genus COE1. Next base: position 25,226 of record JAFPAQ010000036.1, read on the forward strand.
CAAAGAAGGCTTGTGAAAAAGCAGAGTATCTCAACTCGACAGGAAAGCTTTCATATGAGGATTATCAGACTGAAAAGGATAATTATGAAAATGTGGAAATAGATATGCTGGATGCGTTGGATTTGTATACACAGACTCTTACAAGCTATGACAGACTTACCTGCGGTGCAATTACAAATTATCTTAAGGGAACCGGAGTACAGCTTGATACAGCCGTTGGTGGAGAAAGTTATCTGGTACCGGAGGTATATGAGGGAGCATATTATTACATAAAGACAAGAGTTTCTGATGATATGTTTGAATTAAATATACATATTCCGGAGGATTTCAGTATTAATATTACAGACTTTGAACTATGGTGTGATGACCAGCGTGTAGGAGAAAGAACACCGATTGACAGTAAAATCTCACATCTGACCATATCAAAGGAGGCAATAAATAAAGTATTTATCAGACTTTATGATAATGAAAAGGTAGTGGATGATTGTGAAATCAATCCTATGGAGTATTCGGGCGAATTGAATATTACAGGTGGATATCGACTTGAGACACAAGAGGTGGTTACTCTTGGTACCTACAGTGTCAGAACAGATGAAGTAATAGGAAAAACTATTATACGATTAAATCCTGATGAGAAACATAAAATAGCATATTTTGTTATTAAAGATTCAAATGGAACAGGTTTATTTATGAATCAGAAAATACCTATAGGTGAAGATTTTGAATATCTTTCATTTTTGGGAAATGATCTTGAAAATGTCAAACTTGAACTGTTGGATGAGGGAGAAAATAAGATTTTTGATGCGTATTTTGATACATCAGCTTATGAAATAAAAAAGGAGCCCTGATAGGTAATGCAAAGAAGAGGTAAAAGAGGAAACAAAATAGCACTAATAGCTATGTTTATAGTTGTTATTGGTATTTGTGTATTGAAATGGGATACGATTGCAAATGCTGTTTTCAACAAAGAAGAAGCAGTGCATATTAATCCTGATGAAATCGAAAACTCAACATTGATAATAGGTACGCATCTTATTCATCTAAGCGCATATAATGACGAGATAAGACAGAAGGCTGAAACCTCAGAGAGTGAGAGTGGACAGTATAAAAGATATTACAAGTCTGAGCTTGCAGGAGGAGTGTGGTATGACATTACAGATGCTACAAAGCTTTCTGATATATCTACAGGCGGCAAGCCCGTAACCAATGATGAAATCAGAGCTTTGATGCTTATGTATCATACAAAGTCGGATAAGATTACGTATGACCTTAGAACAAATGAACCGATATGTATATATAATACTCCAAGTCCATATGATTTATATAATATGGAAGAGCTTGAACCATTAAGAAATAAATATGACATGGTAAAATCATTTGGTCAATCAGGAAATGATAATAAAAATGAAGAGGGTGAAGAGGATAACGCATCATTGTCTGAATCAGATAACTTTGCAGTTATGATAGTTTCACAGTTTTTTAACAGGGATTTGACCAATGAATACACCAGAGATTGTGATGAAAAGGTAAATGGTCTCCAAAGCTTTTACAATATACTTTCATTGGAAGAAGATAAGAATAAGGAGATGGAAATAGTTATGTCCATGATGAAAGCTGTTGATGCAGGCAGACGTGCTGAAATATTCAGAAGGCTGCTGCAGGATGCAGATAACATGGATTATTACATGACAGTTTTATATGGTATTAAGGTTTTACCGGATACTCCTAAAGAAGATTTTACATCCAATTCGGATATTATATCCGGTCTTGAGGAGTCAATGGGCAATGTGTCTTCAAGCTATACTGAAAACAATACCATGATGCTGCAGGAAGGGACAACCACAAAGGCAAAGGAAAGGTATACACAGCAGACAAAGCTTATTAATTCTGCACAATATGGAGATTATGACAGTTGTCGCGAGGCTGTAAACCGGCTTATGCTACTTGACAACATTGAAAACAATGTGATTGATGACAGACCAGCAGAATTAGAATATCTAAACAGTGTTCTTGAACCAAATGCACAAAGTGCATATAAGAATGCTTTATCTGCCGGAGTAAGTGATGAATATAAGGCTATTGCTTCAAATACAGGTACTACAAGGGCAGCACTTCAAGGTCTTTTAAATGAACAGAAAAATGCTTTAAATGCCTGCAGGGTAGAACTGCAGGAGATAATCAGTGCAACAGCATTGCGTATGGATTCTGATGATGAGGTTCAAAAATATCTTGAAGAAAAAGCAACATCAATGGAAAACTATGCAAGTCTTGCTGCTGATGATGATTTTGCCGCTTATGCAAGGTCAACAGTGTCAGATCTTAAGTCATTCATGGGTGATGCTATTGCAGAAGCTGTTTCAAAGAATGGTGGAACGCAGGCAGATTTACTAAATAAGCAAAAAGAAGAATATCAGGACAAGCTTCTTGAGTGTCTTGATAATAATGATCTTTCGGGAGCTAACAAATATGAGGCATTGGTAGCGGAGGTAGATAAAGCGATAGCACAGGAAGGTGGAAGCAATAGTGGGCTGATTGATGACCTTAAAGATGAAATTATTGATTTAGCTAAAGAAGGGAATACATCTTCGGCTCAGATTGCAATGGAAGCCATGACACAGTTAGCAGGAGATAATCCCACTGCCGTAAATAAAGCGATGAATGAGCTTATTCCGGTGTTAAATGATTTGGCACAGATGACAGAAGGCTTAGATAAGATGGCATCTTTTGATACTACAGCAAATGAAAATGATAGTGAACGAGTTGAGTCATCTGATAATGACAAAGTTAATAACATTTTAAGTCAGATGAATAATTCTCTAAATGATTTAAATGCAAAAGACTCTGCTTCTGAAGCTGACAATGCCGTTACTGACAGCAGAATAGAGGATATTATTGATACTCTGGGCAAAAGGCTGGTTGATGATGTTAAGGCTGGAGATTTTGAAAGTGCCCAAAATGAGCTTAAGGATATTATTGGAATGGCTGATAAGAATGGTGAAGCAGTAAAATCAAAAATGAATAGTCTGATTCCGGAGCTTGAAGCAATTGCCAAAGAAAAAGAAGCTGCAAGTAATAATAAAGATGACATTTCAAATATTACTTCAGCGAAAGCGGCATTGGATAGTGCAAAGGATTTGCTGGATAATATTGACAGTATTGCAGCAAACCAAC
>JAFPAQ010000003.1 GCA_017424235.1 Lachnospiraceae bacterium
CCTATATTCAACAGAAACAAAAACAAGAAAGGAATCAAGTTCAAATAGTAACCATTCGCACAGTTCACATAGTAGTACTCATAGAAGCTCATCCGGCAGAAGCCACGGTGGCAGAAGTGGTAAATTCTAGTACATCATAAAAAAATCGGATGCCGGCGCATCCGATTACAAGAATTTTCTATTACAAAACAAAGAGTGCATACACTGGCATGCACTCTTTATTTTTACATTTACTAATTATTAAGCTGCTGTGCAACCAAATGCTCAGAGCCATGTATTTTCCTAAGAACAGTCTTTTCAATCTTACCTGTTGCATTTCTTGGAATATCTTCAAAAAATACAATCTTAGGTCTCTTATATCTTGGAAGCTCCATACAAAATTCGTTAACTTCTTCTGTGGTAAGGCTTACACCCTCCTTTATCTCAATTACTGCTGCTGTTATTTCGCCGAGTCTCTTGTCTGGCATACCAATAACTGCTACATCCTTAACCTTATCATTCTTTCTGATAAAGTTCTCTATCTGAACAGGGTATATATTCTCTCCACCACTGACAATAACATCCTTCTTACGGTCAACAAGGAAAATAAAATCATCCTCATCCTGCATAGCCATATCACCTGTATATAACCATCCGTTCTTTAAGCACTCAGCTGTAGCTTCCGGGTTATTATAATAACAGGTCATAACACCTGGTCCTTTGACAATCAGCTCACCAACTTCGCCTTTTGTAACATCCTTGTCATTTTCATCAACAATTCTGCATTCCCATCGATATCCCGGAATACCTATTGCTCCAACCTTATGTGTGTTGCCAACACCGAGATGAACACATCCGGGACCCATAGACTCAGAAAGACCATAGTTAGTGTCATAATCATGATTTGGGAAATATTTAAACCAATGATTTATCAGTGTTGGTGGAACAGGCTGGGCTCCAATATGCATAAGTCTCCACTGGTCAAGGTCATAGTCTTCCATTTTAAGTTTTCCACTGTCCAGACAATCTAAAATATCCTGAGCCCATGGTACAAGCAGCCATACAATTGTACATTTTTCTTTTGATACTGCATCAAGTATGATTTCAGGTTTAGAACCTTTAAGAAGAACCGCTCTGCTACCTGCCACAAGTGAACCCATCCAATGGAATTTTGCACCTGTATGATAAAGCGGCGGTATACACAAAAATACATCATCTCTTGATGTAGAATGATGCTTCTGTTCCATCTCAGCCGCCTGAAGTATACTTCTGTGTTTATGTAAAATAGCCTTAGGAAAACCTGTTGTTCCGGAAGAAAAATAAATTGCTCCATCATCTTCTTCTGATAATTCAATCTGTGGATCCTGACTTGAACAATCTGCAACAAGCTCTCTATAGCTCTCTGCAAATCTTGGACAATTATCATCAGTATAAATAAGCAGACGCCCTTTTAAAAGCTTATCTGCATTCTCTTCTATTCGTCCTATAAATTCCGGACCAAATACAATAACATCAACCTCTGCAAGCTCTGCACAGTAAAGAATCTCTTCTGCATCATATCTAAAGTTAAAAGGTACTGCAATCGCACCACTCTTAAGTACACCAAAATAGATTGGAAGCCACTCAAGACAGTTGTACATAATAATTGCAACCTTATCACCCTTTTTTATTCCTCTGGATATTAACATATTTGCAAATCTGTTAGCCTTCTCATCAAACACTCTCCAGGTAATCTCTCTTCTATATGGTTGAAATCTGGATGGCTCGATAAGCTCATATTCCTTCCATGTTACCCTTCTGGTATCTGCCTGTTCAGGATTGAGTTCAACCAGTGCAATCTCATCTCCATATTCTTTTACATTTCTGTTAAGATAATCAAGTATAGTCATTTGTAATCCCCATTCTTTAAATTAATAATCTGTAACTGAATAGTTACACAATCTTATGCTTTACCCTATCAAAGCAAAAACAGTACATACACAGTCACTGTCATACAAAATATTATATCAAAGAATAGTGTTTTTTCAAGGTTTACTTATATAATTTACATAATTTTGTTATATATTATTTGAATTTTACCAACAATGTTACTATACTATATTTGTTAATATACTAAACAATACGATTAATCTATGATTTTCAAGAAAGGTAAGGTTATTAAAATGATTATAGACTTTCACACACACACTTTTCCGGATACAATGGCTGCTAAAGTACTTCATAAGTTATCTCTTTGCTCCGGCACAATTCCATACACCAATGGAACTCTTGATGATTTATCAGCTTCAATGGAAAAGGCCTGCATACAATATTCTGTAAATCTATCGGTAGCAACCTCAGCCAGTCAGACTGCATCCATAAATAATGGAATCATTGCCTCAAAGGAAACCTATGACAGATTAGGAATTATTCCTTTTGGTGCCATACACCCGGAAAATGAAGATTATAAGGAACAGTTAAAGCTGCTTTCAAATATGGGAATCAAGGGCATCAAAATACACCCTGCATATCAGAATACAGATTTATCAGACATTCGTTATATGAAAATAATAGATGAGGCTTCTTCCCTTGGAATGATAGTTCTGACTCATGCCGGTATAGATATAGGCCTTTATGACCACAATTATTCCTCCGTTTCACAGATATTGCAGGTAATTGACAAAGTCCATCCTGATAAATTTGTTCTTGCACACATGGGAAACTGGGCATGCTGGGATGACGTGGAACACGACCTTTGTGGTGCTCCTGTATGGTTTGACAGCGCTTTTTCTATTGGACCTCTTGAAGCAAATCCGCAGGCAACACCAACTCCTTATAGCAGTTGCACTATGCCGGATGACCAATTTGTCCGAATCAGCAAAAAACATGGCATAGACAAAATTCTATTTGCTACAGACTCACCCTGGCAGGAGCAGAAAAGATATATAGAACGATTTTCAAATATAGGGCTTACAAAAGAAGAGCTACAGCTCTTCTTTTATGAAAATGCTGCAGCCCTTTTAGACCTCTCCTCTACCAAGTAGGAATGCTTTTTGATTCAGTTCAAGGAATTTGGCAGGAACGCACTCTTCGATTGCTTTCTGCCATTTTTCAACAGGAATATCGAAATACTTTGACACTCTTCCCATCAGTACGATATTTACTGCCTTTGAAGAACCGGCTTCATTTGCAAGTGTCAGACAGTCCATAGCATCTACCTTTGCACCTTTTGCCTCAAGCTTGTTTATCAAATCAGCCGGATAGCTCATTGCTCCTGTAATAACCGGCATTGGGTCTATTTCCTGTGTATTAACGATAATTCTGCCTTCAGGCTTTAAGTATTCCAAATATCTTGCTGCCTCTAATTTTTCAAAAGACACAATTATGTCAGCTTCTCCCTTGTCAATAATCGGAGAATATACCTTCTCCCCAAATCTTACATATGTAACAACGCTTCCACCTCTCTGGCTCATACCATGTACTTCAGAAACCTTAACATCATATCCTTCTGATAATAATAAATGTCCAAGAAGTTTGCTGGCAAGTAAAGAACCCTGTCCGCCAACTCCTACTATCATAATATTCTTTGTCATTATTTAACCACACCTTTCAAATTCTAATCCTCAGTTTATTGATCCTCTAATGCATTCAGTTTGCATAATTGCTTACATACTCCACAACCTACACAAAGGGTTTCATCAATCACTGCTTTATTATCCTTCATACTGATTGCAGGACATCCAATTTTCATGCATGATTTGCAGCCTACACATTTTGAAGTATCAACTTTTAGTGGTTTGTTATGTTTTACATATTTTAATAATGCACATGGACGACGGCTGATGATAACAGAAGGCTCTTTTACGGCTAACTCTTCCTTTATAACACGGTCACATTCTTCCAAATCATATGGGTCTACTACAGTGACTCTTTCAAAGCCCATCGCTCTGCAAAGTGCTTCAAGATCAATCTTTCCTGCCGGATCACCTTTAATATTATAACCTGTTGTAGGATTCTGCTGATGTCCTGTCATTCCTGTGATAGAGTTATCTAATATAATTACAGTAGAATTGCTCTGATTATATGCGATATTTGCAAGTCCTGTCATTCCGGAATGCATAAATGTAGAATCACCAATTACTGCAACTGTCTTTCCTTCACTCTCTTCACCAAGTGCTTTATTAAATCCATGAATAGAGCTGATTGACGCACCCATGCAAAGTGTCATATCCATAGCTGCAAGTGGTGCAACAGCACCTAAGGTATAGCATCCGATATCTCCGAGTACAGTACATTTATTCTTTGAAAGTGTATAGAAAAGACCTCTGTGAGGACATCCGGCACACATAACAGGGGGTCTTTGTGGAAGCTGTTCATCAATCTTCTGAATTACAGGTACTTCTACGCCAAGCTTTTCAGCAATGAGTTTCTGACAATACTCTCCTTCCATTGGGAACACATCTTTTCCTGTTACTTCAAGTCCAAGTGCCTTGCAATGATTTTCAATAATCGGATCTAACTCTTCAATAATAACAAGCTTATCTACTTTTTCTGCAAAGTCTAAGATTAACTTCTCAGGTAATGGATTAATCATACCAAGCTTTAATATGCTTGCATTTTCACCAAATACCTCTTTTGCATACTGATAGCTTGTTGAAGAAGTGATGATACCAAGCTTTGTATCTCCCATTTCTACTCTGTTGAAATCACAATTCTCAGCATATGCAATAAGTTTTCTGGTACGTTCCTCAATAAATGGATGTCTCTTTATCGCGTTCCCAGGCATCATAACATATTTTGCAATATTTTTTTCATAAGGACGTGTCGGCGGACAAATTCTTTCACCGGGTTCAACAATACTCTGTGAATGTGCAACACGTGTACACATTTTGATAATTACCGGTGTATCATATTCTTCTGAAAGCTCAAATGCTTTCTTTGTAAACTCTAATGCTTCCGCAGAATCTGATGGCTCTAACATCGGAACCTTTGCTGCTATTGCATGATGACGGGAATCCTGCTCATTCTGTGATGAATGCATTCCGGCATCATCGGCAACACAGATTACCATACCTCCATTAACACCTGTATAAGAGCATGTAAAAAGCGGATCTGCTGCCACATTTAATCCTACATGCTTCATACCACAAAAGCTTCTCTTTCCTGCAAGTGATGCACCAAAAGCCACTTCCATAGCTACCTTTTCATTTGGTGCCCATTCACAGTAAATATCCTCATACTTTGCAGCCTCTTCTGTTACCTCTGTGCTTGGTGTTCCAGGATAGCTGGATACAACCGAACAGCCTGCTTCATATAAACCTCTGGCAAATGCCTTGTTACCTAACATTAATTGTTTCATTTAATAACCATACCTTTCTTCCATTGTAACTATTCAGTACATTTATAAAGTCACCTGTTTTTCCAGGTGACTTTACGCATTCCAATAATTGGACTATTATTTCATTTCACTCAGTTCTTCCTGACTGATTTGCGTAATACCATTAGCTGATAATAACTCAGATGCTGTTTTTACGTCATTTACTCTTAATATCATACTGGCACTGCCTGCTTTATGATTTGTAAATGCATACATATATTCTACATTCATATCCTTCTGACTAAGAATGTCAAGTACCTTGGCAAGACTTCCCGGATGATCAGGCAATTCTATTGCAATTACATCCTTGATTGAAAATACATATTCAGCATCCTTTAATATTGTTGATGCTTTGTAAATATCATCTACAATAATTCTTACTATACCAAAATCCTGAGCATCTGCCAAGGATGAAGCTCTCATATTAATTTCATTTTTTGAAAGCAGATTACAAAACTCAGCTAATTTTCCAGAATGATTCTCAATAAATACAGAAATCTGTTTTACTGCCATATTAATTCCCCCTATCCTTTATACAAGTTTCTATTATCAATGATTCTTACTGCTTTACCTTCACTTCTTGCAATTGTCTTAGGCGATACCAGTTTAACCTTTGCATAAATACCAAGCATAGCTTTTAAAGCATCTACCAGCTCCTTCTCCTTTGCAGATATATCACCGACACTGTCAGAGAACATTTCAGCAGTCATTTCAACCTGAACTTCAATAGTATCACTATTATTTACTCGGTCAACAATAATCTGATAGTTTGCAGGATAACCTTTGTTCATAAGTACAGTTTCTATCTGTGACGGGAATACATTGACACCCTTTACGATTAACATGTCATCACTTCTGCCAAGTGGTTTTGTCATCTTCACATGAGTTCTTCCACATGAGCATGGCTCTAAGCTTAAAATACCAATATCGCGTGTGCGGTAACGGATTAATGGAAATGCTTCCTTTGTAATACATGTGAATACCAGCTCTCCCTTTTCTCCAATTGGAAGTACCTCGCCAGTCTTTGGGTTAATCGTTTCTACAATGAAATGATCCTCATTTACATGCATACCTGTCTGTTCAGAACATTCAAAAGAAACACCCGGACCTGAAATCTCTGTTAAGCCATAGATATCATATGCCTTGATACCAAGCTTTTCTTCAATATCATGACGCATTTCCTCTGTCCATGCTTCAGCACCAAAAATACCCGCTTTAAGCTTTATCTTATCCTTAAGTCCCTTTTCCTGAATGGTTTCTCCTAAATATGCCGCATATGAAGGCGTACAGCAGAGAATTGTAGAACCTAAATCTGTCATAAACTGAATCTGTCTTTCTGTATTTCCGGAAGACATAGGTAATGTCAGACATCCAACCTTATGAGAACCGCCGTTTAAGCCCGCACCTCCTGTAAAAAGACCATATCCGTAACTTACATGGCATACATCGTCCTTTGTTCCACCTGCTGCCACAATTGCTCTTGCACAGCACTCTTCCCATATATCAATATCATGCTGTGTATAGAAAGCAACTACTCTCTTTCCTGTAGTACCACTAGTTGACTGAATACGAACACATTCGCTTAATGGTTTTCCTAATAAACCATATGGATACTGATCCTTTAAGTCATCCTTTGTAATAAATGGAAGCTTATGTAAGTCATCTACAGATTTGATATCGTCCGGAGTAATACCAGCCTCTATCATCTTATTTTTGTAAAAAGGAACATTTTCCCATACATGTTTTACCTGATTAATAAGTCTTTCACTCTGCCACTGATGAATCTGCTCTCTGGATGCAGTTTCAATTTCCGGTTGATAATAATTTCCCATGTTAAACTCTCCTTCGCAATAAAATCCCCTATAATTTTATAATTTTATAGTTATTTATAAACATTCAAAACCATTGTTCTGAATATTTAAATTATTTATAGTTTACTATAACACTTTGTTGCAGGAAATCAAAGAGATAAATAACATTTTTTAACATTTTATATATATTTTTAGGTATTTTTTTGTGTACTTTTTATATTAATTCCATTCTTTAAAATTTTTTTACTCATATTAATCACCATGCTTTCTTCAGTCTTCTCCTTTCCTTTGCTTCTGCTCTTCCCTGCTTACTCATTAGCAGATAAAAACTTGGAAGTAACAGCAGAATTAATAAAGTAGAAGTAATAAGTCCTCCGATAATGATAAATGACATTCCCTTCATCATTGCTGCATTTTCGTTATCTGTAAATATCATAGGCAACATTGAAAGAATAGTAGTAAGTGTAGTCATAAGAATCGGTCTTAGTCTCAGTCTTCCACTCTCCATAAGTGCATCATTTAATGGCATCTCAGATTTTAACTGATTTGTAGTATCAACATACAAAATACCATTATTTACAACAATACCGATAAGCATAAGCACACCCATAAGTGATGTCATATTCAAAGTAGAACCTGAAATGAACAACAGGAAGAATGAACCAATCAAGCTAAATGGAATACTAAGCATAACCATAAGCGAAAATGATGGTGATTCAAACTGCATTGCCATTACAAGGAAAATCAAGAATACCGCGGTAAGTATTGCCATACCTATTGATGCGAACTCTTCATTCATCATTTCAACCATCATACTCTCAGCCTGAATAACGCCTTCGGGAAACTCTCCATTTTTCTGTGCCTCTGAAACGGCAGCATTTATAGCATTCTGAGCCGTAAATTTAGCAGAATCTGTGGTATATGCAGTTATCGCTACCATATATTTACCATCTTTTCTCTGCAATGTATCAGGCACATCTGAATAAACAGCACTTGCCACATCCTTTACTGTAATATTGCCACCCCTTGCGGTTGGAATATCCAGATTTAATAGTTCATTCATATCCTTATAGCTGCCATCCGGAAACTCAAGCTTTACTGAATATTCTCTTGCTCCAATATTCATATCCATTACAGACACACCACTTGTAGCATTATACATCTCTGTAGCCACCTGTACCGGAGTTAATCCTACATCCATACACTTAAGCGGATCTATCTGAATCTTTGCCTGAGAAGCATCTGAAGTAATATCACTTGAAGTCTTGATAACTCCAGGGATTCCTATC
>JAFPAQ010000037.1 GCA_017424235.1 Lachnospiraceae bacterium
CTTTAGTTTTAACATTCATTGTGAATACCTCTTTTAGTTTAGATTTTTACCAACTAGCCAGGTCAGTAATAATCTAAATTTACTTGAGGTATTTTTTTATGTCAATTTCCTGGCCTATTTAAAGTATACAGGAAGCTCCTTTTTCTGTATAAATAATAGTAATATTATACTTGATTTACATAAGATAAGTAAATATCATTTTTGTAATTACGCATAATATAAAAGAAAGATAAACTAATCTGTGAATAAACTCACATTAGTTTATCTTTCTTCCATTTTTCATGTCTTGTAGCTTTCGCGTATGTTCCCAGCGGGAATCGAACCCACAACTACAGCTTAGGAGTACGTGCCAGTGGTGTCAATTCCAGTCAAGGAAAATTAATATCTGTTAAGGAAAGTCCGAAAGGGTCTAACTTTCCTGTAATTCTAAGTCAATCTAAGAAAATAGAAATTATCCTGTGTAAAATGCTTCGTGTTAGCAAAATGTTAGATTTGCTAACAAACGGGCAAAGCCATTGCGTAACCTCGGATTTATAAATATGGCTACCATTTGTTCTCTTTGTGTTGTAATGATAGCTCATTTATTTCTATTAGATTATGTTTATTATAACGTGTATGAGGTCGGATGTCGATGGGTTTTTGACCATTATTTGATAGCAGAAATGATTTGTCACATTTTTATTAATTTCCACAATGTCACTTTTATTTCAGTACATTGCACGTATAATATGATATCAGTATCCCTTTTATGTACAGTCTTGTGTAATTCTTAGTTATATTTCAACTGTTCTATTAACTTCTTTTCCATTTCCAATATATCTTTAACCGCTGACCTTACGGCTTTATCAACAGCACTTTCTAGATCTTCTGCCTCAGATATATCATACCATTTTGTCGTAAATATTCTCTTAAATGTAAAATCTGATTTTCTTTTATCCCTTGGCTTTAAAATATCCGTAATTTCTTGCATCTTTTTCATAGTCTCTTCTGGTATATTTTTACCCGTAAGTTCAAATATTCCATAAAATCTCTCGCCTTGAACATTAAACCAATAAGTATATATATACTCATTCCCCCATACGCTAATTGGATTATCAAGAGTCGGTAATATTTTATCCATTGATGTAGTTCTGAATGTACATGCTCCTCCCTCTTCATATATTATCAGCCCTTCAGAAGCCATATTACACAAAGTATCTTTTATGGCGTCTACCATCTGTGTTCTTCCATCTGTTCTATTTTCAAATATAAGATCCAACGCTTTCTTATGTTTATTATAAATCTTGTTACAAATATCTATTAACTGCTGATCTTCCACGATATCTCTCCTTACTATATCTATATAATTTTTTATCATCAAATCTACATCCGGTAACATCTCTATACGAGAACTTATACTCTCTAATGTCTCTACTACATCACTATATGTAAGCACATCCCAATTTTCTACATCACTTGGACTTTCTCCATCCGGAGTTAAAAAGATATATATACGGGTATATCCTTCATATTCCTTTTCTAATATATCTCTGTATCGATTCAATTGATTACTATGCTCACGTGACCCCACTTTATTTTCTATAGCGATTACTGTTTTTTCATCTGATGAAGATAGTAAGATGTCTATATTTTTCCATTCTCTTAATACTGAAAAGCTATATAAATCCATTAACAGAACATTAAATACATCATATCGCCCATCCATATCATTCTCTACAAGACGCTGTAGTATTCCTTTTAAAAATAAATCTCCTAATCCATGATTTTCATTTGGATTTAATATCCATCCTAACATGTTACTATGTCTGATTTCTGTCCTTGATATTTTTAAAACATCAAATAAATTAAATTTCCCTGTCCACGGAAGCAATTCATCCAGACATCCTATGTCCAGTAAAAAATTTTGCAATGCTTCTTCATTTGTCTGTTGATTATTACTCATGCACATCCTCTTCCTCTATACTGTTTAACAAATATGTTCTAGTAATCTTTTTGATTTATGTATTCTTCTATTCCGTAATACTCTATATAAATTTAAAGAAATATTGTATACTATTGTAATTTATCAAGTTTAGTTTTCACTAAAAAAACTTTTCCACTTAATACCTTTATCTGCTTATCTAATTCATCTTGTTTAGTAAATAATTCGATAATTTCCCGTTCATTACACATCAAAAATCCTGATGCAAATGCCATCGGCACAGAAAACTTTTTTTCTTCTTCAGCAAATTTTACTATAATGGTGTTTTTATCTTGTGATACAACTATACCTTCACCAAACATCCTATGTTCTATTTTAAGGCCTCTAATCGAAACATCCTCCAATTCTGCTCTTTCAATTAAACATTTATCTAATTCTCTCTTTACTTCTATCAATTCCGTTTTAAATTCATCCATAACTGCATCATTTTTTTGTTTAATACTAGTCTTTTTCTTTGGTTTATTTATAATTATTCCAGAATATAAGCCATATGTTACCGCACAATAAATAATATCAAACGCCAATATATGATAATCATCATCGTCTATCATTGTATCTGTAATACGTTCTTGATGCACTTGAATTAATTCAGGAGTATTCTTAATTTCTTTTACCAATTCATCACACATTCTATAATAGCGAGTTAGACTAAAACTTTTTCCACTTCCAAAATCATCTCCATATTCTATGCAATACATAAATTCACGAGCTTCTGTCGCCTTAAACAAATAATTATCACTAGGACTATACATATTTAAATAGAACATTACTATTCTAAAATCCTGATTATATTTCCACCTACCTGGTTCATATTTTTCAAGAAGTTCGTTCACTTTATCTCTAAAATTTTCAATTTTGTTTTGACGCTTGATAATATCTCCACCATCATCTGCATATAGCTGTCTAAATAAATCTCTAATTGTTTCTGTAAGCTCCGGTCGTTCTGCAAGCTTTACAATTCCATTAGTAGGACTTACATATCTATTATTAATCAGATTACTGGTAAGACTCATAGACTTTTTAAACATATCCGCAAAATCTTCTGCCTCAATATCCCAATAATCTCTAAAACATTTAAAAGCCTCCCACTTATAATATTCCCTGTTATCTTCGTTGTTAATTAACTCAAATTTATCAAAATAAGCTTGTACTACATCTTTTAAATTTTTAACATTCATACCTTTTCTCCTTTTAATTTATCTTACTAGCTATTCGTTATAATTATTTTAGCATTTATACTGTCCCATTATCAGGACTTATTCGTTTTTCTAAGTTTTTTTCACTTTTTTATACTCATATCAAAATTATCTACAATCTGGCTTGCATTATAAGACTCGCCTTGAAACTCTTTTACATAAATTTCGCTCTATTTCTAAACAAATATGCTTCTATTTATGACATGTGTGTCATAAATCTTATAATATTCCAATCTTACGTATCGGAAATAAACATTGCAAAATAACTTTTTGTGGTCAGTTATTG
This sequence comes from Lachnospiraceae bacterium, assembly GCA_017424235.1. GTDB lineage: Bacteria > Bacillota > Clostridia > Lachnospirales > Lachnospiraceae > COE1. The sequence goes on from JAFPAQ010000037.1 coordinate 3,464, forward strand.
ATTGCAGTTAAATCATACCACAAAAAGAGAATTAGTAGCTTATCTTTAAGTATACTAATTCTCTTTTCATTTCAGAACGTAGATGTAAAGCACTCAGCCTCTGTTACATTTATTCTATAATTTCCCAATGTCCACTAAACCCTCGTCCTACATAATGTACATTATTCATCTTTTTGATATGACGTTTGACAGTTTTTGAACTTATACCTAATAAAGCAGCCATTTTATCAGTACTTATCTTACTATCTTTGCGTATAAAATCTATAATTCGAATATCCAACTCATCATGAGGGACATCATAATTCAAATTTGGCATGATTACAGTAAATTGGTATCTGTCAGACCGAAAAGAAGGTCTTTTTTTGTCATTATAATTTATCTGAAATTCATAACCACTAAGAATCTTACCAGATCCACTTCCCTTTCTTTCCATATATCCAAGTCTATTGAATTCATCTGCGAGAACTGGATTTCGTCGCGTTGATGGCACAGTAAGTGGATCTCTATCCTGAATTATAGAACCATCTGGCATTTCTTCCCTTGAATTTGCTGTTTTACGCCACATCATCTTTGTATTACGCTTAATAAATGCTTCTCCATTGTCAATAAGCGAAATAACACTGCCTTCATACTCAACATCATCTAATGCATCGATTATACCACCACTTTTGTTCAATCCGTTCCACCTCGTGCAAAATAATCTTGAACACCGAATTGGGCTTTCATCTGCGATCAATGCTCCGGCATATGTTAAAAATCCCTGCTCATTTGCAAGACCAAAAGAAATTAAATCCTTATCATCAAAGCTACTTCCAGTCCACTTTTTATATCTTTCTCTTAATTTAGAAAATGCATAATCATCAACTATATACGTAGAATTCTGCGAATCATAAGATGTATTCTTTCCACGAAGAACAAGTCGTTTTAATTCTATTGCCGTTGCTTTCACGCTTTCATTTCCCATTCGAACATAAGCTTCTAGCACCCCATCTTCAGAATAATAATACGGTGTTTCATCTCCCTTAAATACGTCTAATATGACTAATATTTTTCCAGCTTCATTATGAAATCTCAATCTAAACTCTGGAATTGGATTTAACCTTGTCTTTATAATTTCAATTATCTTTTCAGCATCCCCATCAGGATTTTCCAATCCTACAATCTCACCTTCGTTAGAAATACCGAAAATCAAGGAGCCTCCAAGTGTATTTGCAAATGCACTTACACTTTTACACCAGCTCTTTGGCTTTTTCTCTTCTAGAAGAAGTTTTTTATCATATTTCGTTGCTTCCACCTATTAACTCTTTTATCGTCATAAAGAGTTCTTACTTTCTTTCTTCCTATCTTATATTTTCTGCATTGTGTTACTTCCTTGTCATAATTCATACTTTATCTATCATAATATTATCATACTTTAAAATTATAAGAAATATACACGGCTAGTTATTCGTTAATTCTTAGCTAGTTTTTATTCTATTTCATTCATTACAAATATTTATTTTATATAATATGCCATTTCCTTCTTAAATCAAAAAATACGGCAATGACACTACTATCATTACCGCACTAAACGTATGTTCCCAGCGGGAATCGAACCCACAACTAGCGCTTAGGAGGCGCTTGTTATATCCATTTAACTATGAGAACAAATGCCGTATTTTAGGGCTTTTCAGCCTCTTTGGCACCGGCAGCCATATCTATGAATCCAATCACTTTTGTGATGAATTTCTATTTTTCTTGTCTCGACTTCTTTTCCCTCTCTCTGTTGGAATCGAACTCTGACTTTTACCCTTTTTCCTTCGCTAGGGTTCAACCATAGCTTTACCTTAGGAGGCTATTGTTATATCCATTTAACTATGAGAACAATGTACTGATAAACAATACATTAACAATTATATCAAAAAATATTTATATTTCAATAAATAAATACTATTTTTATTAAAAATATGGTAGTATAAAATATATAACGCATTTTTTCAAGTCAACATTTATAGGAGAACTTAATATGAAAAAATAACTTGATAGTTATTTTTTCATATGGCTATTTGTTTCTGAGCAAAACAAATAGCATTGATGGCAGACGAGAATATGAAATTCTCGTCGCCTCTTCGCAATAAATTGCTCAGAAATGAGGATTAGTGAATTATATTGTTTTAGACCTGGAATGGAATCAGGCAGCAGATTTAAAAACTAAAATTGAGAATCAGTTACTCTTTGAAATAATTGAGGTTGGTGCTGTAAAGTTAAATGAATACAAGCAGCAGACAGACAGTTTTCATGAGTTGATAAAGCCACAGGTTTTTCATAAAATGAATCAGATAACAGGAGAGCTTGTACACCTGAGTATTGATCAGCTTGACAACTGTCGTAGTTTTAAAGAGGTAGTAAGTGATTTTATTAAGTGGTGTGGCGAGGATTATATCTTTTGTACATGGGGAAATCTTGACCTTTTGGAATTACAGAGGAATATGGACTATTATAATATGCCCCAATTAGCAGATGAACCAATAAAGTATTATGATGTCCAGAAGCTTTTCAGTATTGCTTTTGAAGATAAAAAGCTCAGACGTACTCTTGAATTTGCGGTGGATTATCTTAATATTGAAAAAGATATTGCTTTTCACAGAGCAGATTCAGATGCTTATTATACAGCCAAAGTTCTTCAGAAAATACAGCCACTGGAGGTATTTATCAATTATTCCTTTGATACTTATAGAACCCCTGAGACTAAAAAAGATGAGATTCATATTGTTTTTGATGATTATGAAAAATATATATCCAGGGCATTTGAAAATAAAATTGAAGCAATGAGTGATAAGGAAGTCATTTCTACAAAGTGTTATTTATGTAAATCAAGAACAAAGAAAAAAATTCAATGGTTTACAAGTAATGGTAAGCATTATTATTCAGTTTTTGTATGTGGTAATCATGGAATGTTTAAAAGTAAAATCAGAATAAAAAAGAATTTTGATAACAAGGTATATGTTATTAAGACAACTAAAAAAATCGGTGATAGTGATTATCATGAAATAATAAATAAAAGAGAGCATGCCAGGGAATTAAGAAAAGAAAGGAGGCATAAAGCCTCCAAAGAAGAATAGATTATTTAAATCTTTTTCTGTTATGTTTTGATGAAAATGAGAAATTGGAAGGTGTATAACGTTTTTTATACGCCTTTCTTTTTTGTCTGTTGATTTTTTTCTGTAATCGTGCATTTCTTTTTGCATTTCTAAGTGTCTGTCTGTGTTCACGCCTTTGTTCACGTTTTCTTTTAATTCCTCTTCCGCGGGGCGAAAAGTGATAGCTTTTTAAAAATGAAAAGATAAGCATAAGTATTATCAATAAAACAGCAACAATTATAACAACAGTAATTACCTTTGTTACATTAATAAAAATAGTAGGTGATGTTTTATCCTCCGGGTTTGTATTATCCGACTGGTTTGCACCTGGTTCTCCAGGGGCAAAATCAAAATTATCAGTATTTCCTTTGTTAAGTACAATATTACAGTTGCCTACAGGAACATCAGAATAGGTGTATTCAATTGTTGCAATTATATCTGAGGAGTCATCACTTAAATTATTATATGAAAGAGTTGAAGCTGTGTCCTCAAAGTCAGCTGTATTAGGAAGTACGATATATTTTTCTTTTTCCATTGATACCAAAGTATCAGAGCTTCCAAATAAGTCATTATTAGTGTTAAATATATCAGTATCATTTACATGATATTTTGTCTCATTGTCATTTATTGATATTCTGTGGAAATTCTCAAAACCATAATTGAACAGAGTTACTGTATCCTCAAACTGATAAGGAGATTCTTCATTAAATACTACGCAGACAAGCTTCATACCATCCTTTTCGGCACCGGAAACCAGAGTTTGTCTTGATTGGGAAACAAATCCTGTTTTACTTCCTAAAAGATACTGATATGCGTAGGGGGAGCCTTTAAATAACTGATTTTTTGATGAAAGGTATACGTCATAAGAGCCAGAGTTATCAATTTCCTCCTCAGAATCATTTTTTGTAGTTTTATTATCAGTTGTCTGCTCGTATTTAAAATGAAAGCGTGGAGTAGATGACATTTTGCATAAAAGCTCGTTTCCAAAAAATTCACAACCAATAAGTGCAAGGTCATAGGCACAGGTATAATGATCTTCATCAAAAAGTCCATTAGCATTTTTAAAATTTGAGTTTACACATCCAAGCTCTTTAGCCTTTTTGTTCATAAGCTCTGCAAAAGCAGCAGTGCTTTTTTCCATACCCAGAGACTGGGCGACATGTTCGCCCACAGCACTTGCCACTTCATTTGCTGACTTTACCAAAACGCAGTAAAGCGCAAGCTCGAGGTTTAATCTGTCATCAGGATGAAAGACTCCGTTGGGATCCCAGCCAACTCTTGCACCGTCTACAGGCACATCATATATGGAATCATGAGAAAATGTAATGGTGTCATCAAGATTACAGTTTTGCATTGCAAGCAGGCAGGTTAATATTTTAGTAGTGCTTGCGGGATACATTTTTTTGTTTATATCCTTGGCATACAAAATTGTATGTGTGTTCATTTCCATAAGAATTGCACATTCAGCACCTATCTGAGGTCCCTTTGGCCAATTTGGAATTTCATCAGTCTGTATAGGCAGGCTTTTTCTTTCCTCCCACTTAGCCATATAATCATTTTCTGCATAAACCATTGACATATCCGGTGTCACTATATTTGAAAAAGCTGTAGTAAGACAAAGAATAGTACAAAGTATCAGGTGATTTATTTTTTTTCTTATAGACATTGGCAACTCCTTAAATTAAAATTCAGTACACTCATAAAACGTAAATATATAATACACTATTTTGCTTATATGTAAAAGGGTTTCAGGTTAATGATTATTTATGAACATTTTTTACGAAAACATTGCTAATAATCTATGAAAGTTTTATTTGTTTTGAAGTGACAAAACTGTTTAATGGGTGTAAGATTAGGAAGGACATTTAGTGCCCGTTATAAATAATAATAAAGCCATTATAATGGTGAAGGAGCATTATGAGATTAAGAAATGTTACTGGTTCCAGAGAGGTAATAGCAGACAGCAGGTTTGTGGTTCATGAGCCTATGGAACATAAAGGAAAATGGAAAGAAGTTTTTGGAAATGACAGACCTGTTCATATTGAGATAGGAATGGGAAAGGGAAGATTTATGATGGATCTTGCAGCGACAAATCCGGAAATAAATTATATTGGAATTGAGAAATATTCTACAGTTCTTCTTAGGGCGATTCAAAAAATGGAAGAGACAGAGCTGCCAAATCTTAAATTTATCAGAATGGATGCAGAGGATATCTGTGAAGTTTTTGACAAAGAAGAGGTTTCAAAGATCTACCTCAATTTCTCTGATCCATGGCCAAAGGACAGACATGCCAAAAGACGTCTTCCTTCAAGACAGTTTCTTGCCAGATACAATGAGATATTAAAGGCAGATGGAAGAATTGAATTTAAGACAGACAATAAAGACCTTTTTGAATTTGCGCTTGAAGAGGTTGAACCGGCGGGATGGAAGATAGAGGCATTTACACGTGACCTTCATCATGATGAAAAGATGTTTGCAGGGAATATAATGACAGAATATGAAGAGAAATTTTCATCAATGGGAAATCCGATTTACAAATATATTATATATAGAGATTGATTAACTATTTGATAAAGGAGAGGTAAAGGATGTATCTGTTATTTTTTATTCTTTGGATAATATTTAATGGACGAATAACATTAGAGATTATCAGCTTCGGAATTGTGATTTCAGCAGTTATGTATGCATTTATATGCAGGTTTATGGGCTTTAGTCCCAGTACGGAGTTTAATTATCTCAAAAAATCAGGCTATATAATACAGTATATCTATATTCTTGTAAAAGAGATAGTATCAGCTAATATTGTTACGATGAAGCTTATACTTACTTCAAATTATGCTGTAGAGCCGGTTCTTATACAGTTTAAGACAGATTTTAAGAACAGTAATTCAAAATTCTTACTTGCAAATTCAATAACACTTACACCAGGTACTATTACAGTAGCACTTGATGGAGATACATTTACTGTTCATTGTCTTGACAAAACTCTTGCAGAGGGAATTGACAGTTCCAGATTTATAGAATTATTGAAAAAAATAGAGGAATAAATGGAGGTAGTTTTATGTATTCAGGAGATGCTGCTTTATTTGCTGCATATAAGATAGTTCTTACCACAATTCCTATAATACTTGCGCTCATGGTGGTAATGTGCCTGATTCGTGCAGTAAAAGGTCCCAAAATAGCAGACCGTATTGTAGCTGTTAATATGATGGGTACTCTTATTATGGTAATAATAGGTATCCTCGCGATTCTTATGAATGAAGGTTATTTAGTTGATATCTGCATTATTTATGCGATGATTTCTTTCCTTGCGGTAACTCTTCTTACCAAAGTATATATGGGAGTTTATGCTGAAAAGAAAAAGAATAGAGAAGCTAAAAAGACAAAGGAGGTATCAAAATGATAGCTTTGGAATGGATAAAGTTTTTACTTGGCACTGCATTTTTAGTAGGTGCAGTCATAGTTTTTGCTATTGAGATTCTGGGTGTTTTCAAATTTAATTATGTTCTTAACAGAATGCATTCTGCTGCCATGGGAGATACACTTGGAATAGGTCTTGCAATGCTTGGACTTATCATAATGTCAGGAGTCAATTTTACTTCATTAAAAATGTTTCTTGTCATTGTATTTTTATGGTTTGCTTCTCCTGTTGCATCTCATATGCTTGCAAGATTTGAGGTTGCGACCAACGAAGATCTTGAAAAAGACTGTGATGTTGAGATAGAAGAAAAGAGATAATATTAATGTAATGGAAGGATAGAGATGTGATATGGATATTTTTGAAGGTGTATTATACATATTTTTAATTTCGTGTGCAATTGCTGTAAGTTTTTCAAAAAATTTATTGAATTCAATAATAATTTTTATGTCATACAGTTTAATAATGTCTATTATATGGATTTTAATTGAGTCCCCTGACCTTGCGATTACAGAGGCAGCAGTTGGTGCCGGTATTACAAGTATTTTGTTCTTTGTAACACTTAAGAAGATTCATGCAATTGAGGAAAAATAATATAGATACGATAATACTGATTATCGGAAAGGATGATATATATGAGTCGTTTATTATCACAGGAGGAATATCGTAAAACGAAGTCCTTCAAAATAAAGCGCTGGTATAATGGTGACAGAGATCCTTATGTGGGAAGAGTTGAAATGAAGGCTCAAAAGCCGTTTAAGGAGAATGTTGATGTTCAGAAAAAAAGAACTCATGATGAGGCTTTGCTTCGTCAGCATATTTATGATGTGGAGCACAACAGGGCACTAAGGGGATTTGAAAAATTTTATAATATTTCATCAGTAATATTTGTAATTGTTCTTATTGCACTTTTACTTAATATGGTATCTTATCTGCCTCCTGTTGGAAATGCACTTAATCCGGATAATAATGAGGTTGCTGCAAAGTACATTGAAGATGGTCTAGATGACACAGGAGCAGTAAATATTGTTACAGGTATGATTCTTGATTATCGTGCATTTGATACCCTGGGCGAATCAAACGTGCTTTTTATTGCAACATGTACAGTTCTTATTCTTCTTAGGGTTGACAAGCATTCAGAAAAGAAAGAGGAAGACGAAAACGACAGACTTTATGAGCCTAAGAATGATATTATACTTCAAAAGGTGGCATTCTTTTTGGTTCCGCTTATCATGATTTTTGGAATTTATATCATTTTAAATGGTCATATATCTCCGGGTGGTGGTTTCTCAGGTGGAGCTATTATTGGAGCAGGACTTATTTTGTACGTAAATGCATTTGGATTTGCAAAGACAGAGAAGTTTTTTACCCAGAAAACTTATAAATGGATATGCTTCGTTGCATTGTTGTTTTATTGTCTTGCAAAGACTTATTCATTCTATTGTGGAGCACATCATCTTGAAACCGGTATTCCTCTTGGTACACCGGGAGCAATATTAAGTTCAGGTCTGATACTTCCGCTTAATATATGTGTAGGTCTTGTAGTTGCATGTACTATGTATGCATTCTATGCAATGTTCAGAAAGGGAGGCTTTTAATGGGCTCAAATTTACTTGTGAATAATGCAGAAGCAGTTGCAATGATACTTTTCGGTATTGGATTTTCAAATCTGCTTTTACAGAAAAATCTTATAAAGAAAATTATTGGTCTGAATATAATGGATACAGCTACCTATCTTTTTCTTGCGGAAAAAGGATATATTGTTGGAAGGGTAGCACCTATTGTTGTAAATAATGTAAGAAGTGTGGACGCATATATAAACCCCGTTCCAAGTGGACTTGTGCTCACAGGTATCGTTGTATCAGTGTCTACTACAGCACTTATGCTTTCTCTTACAATCAGGCTTTATAGAAGATACCATACTCTTGATTTAGATGAAATTTCGACAATGCTTAAGAAGGAGGACATATAAAATGGAATTTGTAAGAAATTTCCCATTTTTCAGTATTCTGTTATCCTTAGGTTCGGGTGTTCTTACTTCAATAATGAATAAAACAGTTGCACGTATATGGAATAAATTTGTAATGCTTGCGTGCATGATAATGTCAGGAATACTTTTTGTCTATCTTATTGGTACAGGTGAAAGCTTTACCTTTATGATGGGACATTTCCCGGCACCCTGGGGAAATGAAATAAGAGCCGGAATGCTTGAAGCAGGCATGGCATTTTTCTTTTGTATTGTAATGTTTTTATCTATTATAGGTGGTCAGAAGCATATAGATGAGGAGATAGAGGAAACCAAGATAAACATTTATTACATAATGATAAATCTGCTTTTAAGCTCGCTTTTGGCACTTATTTATACAAATGACTTATTCAATGCGTATGTATTTATTGAAATAAATACAATTGCTGCGTGTGGTCTTATCATGATAAGACAGAATGGACGAACCATTGAAGCTGCTACACGTTATATGATTATGAGTTCCTTAGGTTCAGGTCTTTTGCTTATGGGACTTAGTATTCTCTATGACATTACGGGTCATCTTCTTATGAGTAATATCAAGGAGAGTATAGCGGTTATTTATCCACAGGGTACATACAATGTTCCGCTTATATCAGCAATAGGTATGATATGTGTAGGTCTTGCAATCAAGAGTGCACTTTATCCTTTCCATACATGGCTTCCGGATGCTTACGGATATTCGACTGTATCCAGTGCTGCTATTCTTTCAAGTCTTGTTTCAAAGGGATACATATTTATACTTATAAAAATTTTCTACAGAGTTGTAGGCAATAATGTGATAGTTGATTCAAAAATTATAAATATATTCTTTATCTTTGGTCTTATCGGTATGATAATGGGCTCAATAAATGCTATTCAGGAGCATGATATCAGAAGAATGATAGCATTTTCATCAGTAGCGCAGATTGGATATATTTACATGGGACTTGGACTTGGCACAACTGTAGGTATGGTAGCGAGCATATTCCATATTCTTTCACATGCTTCAAGTAAATCCCTCTTATTTATGGCAGCATCAGGACTTACAGATGAGTCTGGCGGAAGTAAGAAATTTAAAGATCTCACAGGAAGTGCTTATCGTAATCCGATAGCAGGAATTGCTTTTTCAGTAGGTGCCTGTTCAATGGTCGGAATACCTATGTTTTCAGGCTTTATCAGTAAGCTTTTGTTTGCACAGGCGGCAGTACAGAATTCTTTAGGTAAAATGCTTCCTACTCTTATCTGTCTTGCTATAAGTACAGTACTTAACGCGATATACTTTATGAAGACAGTAATACTTATTTATACTCCGGTTCATCCAAACAGTATTAAGCATGACAGTGCAAATATCAATAACTGGCTGACGGGTAAAGCTCTTTATAACACTGCTCTGGTGCTTATGGTGGCACTGAATATAATACTTGGATGCTTCTCAGAGCCTATTGTTAAGTGGATAGAGACGGGGCTTGGTATATTTGGTTAATGGCACAAAGGTGGAGGTCTTGATATGGACGTTTTGATTTTATTACCTATTCTTATGCCAATAATTGCAGGAATAGGCTATCTGCTCACATCTGAAAATACTTTTGGAGACAGATCCAGACTTATCTCAACTACAGGTGGGCTTATAATAATTAGTTCAGTATGTGCAGTATTTGCAATTATCGGATTTGCAGGTGACAGACTCGTTTTGTTTAATATAGTTGATGATGTACCTGTATATTTTGCAATAGATACTATTGGAAAGATTTTTGCAAGCATCATTACTCTTGTATTTGTTCTTGCAGGCTTCTTTTCATTTAAATATATGTCTCATGAAAAAAATGAAAAGAGATATTATGGCTGGTACATGGTAACCTATGGAATACTGATAGGACTTAGTTTTTCAGGAAATCTTGTAACCATGTATCTGTTTTATGAGCTGATGACACTTGCTTCAGCACCTTTGGCACTTCATTCATGTACCAGAGAATCAATTATGGCAGGTCTTAAGTATATGTTCTATTCTTTCTGTGGCGCATATATGGCTCTGTTTGGAATATATTTCCTCTATAAATACAGTAAGACAATCAACTTTGTTGCAGGTGGTGCTTTAAATGTCAGCCTTATAAATCAAAGTGGAAATACACAGTTAATTCTCATAGTGGCATTTCTTATGATTTTGGGCTTTGGTGTGAAGGCTGGGTGTTTCCCATTCCATGCCTGGCTTCCAACAGCTCATCCTGTGGCACCGGCACCGGCTTCAGCCTTTCTTTCAGGAATAATTGTTAAGGGCGGTGTGCTGGCAATAATCAGAGTAGTATATTACTGTATTGGTGCAGATTTTATTCGTGGAACATGGGTTCAGTATGTGTGGATCATATTAGCAGTTATTACTATAATAATGGGTTCAGCACTTGCATTTAAGGAAAAGGTATTAAAGAAAAGATTTGCTTATTCGACAGTATCAAATCTTTCATATATTCTTTTAGGTCTTTCGATGATGACAACTAATGCATTCACAGGAAGTATACTTCATGTTATATTCCATGCGATAATTAAGTCAGGTCTGTTTATGTTTGCTGGTGCAATAATATTTACTACGGGAAAAACAAAAGTAAATGAGCTTACAGGGCTTGGAAAACGTATGCCTATATTATATTTGTGTTATACAACGATAGCACTTGGGCTTATTGGTATTCCACCTACAAGTGGTGTTGTAAGCAAATGGTATCTTGCAGTAGGAAGTTTAGACAGTGGTATAGAGGGGCTTTCATGGATAGGGCCGGTGGCACTTCTTATTTCTGCACTTCTTACAGCAGGGTATCTGATGCCTATAAGTATAAAGGGATCACTGGCAAGTAATATAAATGAAGATGCCATAAAGAAATATAATGAACCTTCGCTTATGATGCTTATTCCAATTGCAATACTTGCAGTGATTACATTAATTCTCGGTATGTATCCGATGCCTATAATTAACTTGATATCAGATATCAGTGCCAGTTTAATGTAAACATTAGTGTAACTAGTTACACATCAGGATGAAATTTGCAGGTTATGGAAAGGTATGGTTATTATATGTTAGGATTAATGCTTACTGTTATGATTCTTCCTCTTGTTGGAGGAATATTATTACAGTTTATCAAGTTTGAAAATCGTAAGTTCAAACAATTATACATTTTTGGATATGTATTTATAAATACACTTTTGGTATATATTCTTTTATCAAATGGAACAACAGAAAATATAAGACTTATCAATTTTGCAGGTGAAAAGTTAAATCTTTCTCTTAAAATTGATGGTATGAGTATGGTGTTTGCAGGACTTGTGGCAACATTATGGCCAATATCAGTTCTGTATTCATTTCCATACATGGAGCATGAAAATATAGGAACTATTCATGAAAACATTTTTTACCTTTTTTATACTACCACATTTGGAGTTACACTTGGCATTGCCATGTCAGGTAATATTCTGACTATGTATTGTTTTTATGAGCTTCTTACACTTGTGACAGTACCTCTTGTAATGTCAACACTTACAAGGGAGGCTGTGCTTGCAAGCCGTAAATATTTTTACTATTCCTTAGGTGGTGCGGCATTTGCATTTATAGGAATGATTTTCCTTATCATGTATGGTGACAGTATTGAATTTATATATGGTGGCGTGTTAAATCTATCTGCTATTGGAAGCAGCAAAAATCTTCTTTTGCTTATTTATGTGCTTGCATTTATGGGATTTGGTGTTAAAGCGGCTATATGTCCGTTTAACTCATGGCTTCCTCAGGCCGGTGTAGCTCCTACTCCGGTAACAGCTCTCTTACATGCAGTTGCAGTAGTAAAAGCAGGTGCATTTGCGATCATGAGAATTACATATTACAGCTTTGGATGTGATTTTGTTCGTGGCACATGGGCACAGTATCTGTTGATGGCTATAATAATCTTTACAATTGTTTATGGATGTAGCATGGCTGTAAAAGAGACGCATATTAAACGCAGGCTTGCTTATTCAACAATATCCAATCTTTCATATATTCTGTTTGGAGTTATTATTATGACTCCACTTGGACTTGTTGGAGCATTAAGTCATATGATTTTTCATGGTGTGATGAAGATTACATCGTTTTTCTGTGCAGGTGCAATGATTACCCAGGCACATGCAAATTATGTTCATGAGCTTGACGGAATGGCAAAGAAAATGCCAAAGATATTTAAGATTTTCACAATATCCGCGCTTGCCCTTATGGGTGTACCGGGACTTTGTGGATTTGTCTCTAAATGGAATCTTGCAAAAGCAGCAGTTGAGAGTGGAAATCTTATGGCATATATTGGAATCGGAGGCCTGTTAGTATCAGCGCTTCTCACTGCAATATATATGCTTACTATTGTAGTAAGGGCATATTTTCCTGAAAAAAGTTTTAATTATGATTCAATAAGTGATCATGTTAAAGACCCTGACTGGCGTATGCTTCTTCCACTTACTCTGTTAGTTATTGCAATGTTTGTGATGGGTGTATACAGTACTCCTTTTGTAGAATTTTTCACAAAAGTTGCAAGTGGACTTATTTAAGGGGAAAGGATTGGTGATTTAAGTGGTTTTTGCAGTATTCTTCCCATTTGTGGCAGCTATAGTAGTATGGATGCTGGGTAGGAACAGTGTTGTTTATGAAAATGCTTCTTCTGATAAGAAGGTAATGAATATTCCTGCGTACATAATGATAATAATAAGTGCATGTGAGATTATAGCACTGATGTTTATGTTTTTTAATCATTATATCAATATGGCGATGCTTTCAAAACTTAGCATTGGTGGCGTAGGTGGAATGAGCCTCAATTTTTGTTTTACAGGCTTTAGAGCAGTGTTTGCAATACTTACAGCAATTGCATGGTTCATTACATTCTTATTTTCAAAAGAATATATGGAAAATGATGTAAATGTCATAAGATATGATTTTTATAATCTTGCAACCCTGGGTGCTACAATGGCAATATTTTTTGCAGCAGATTTTTTTACATTGTTTTTCTTTTTTGAGATTATGTCTTTTACTTCGTTTGTCTGGGTTGCACACAGACAGACCAGGGAGGCTGAATATGCTGCGGGTACATACCTTGGTATAGCTGTAGCAGGTGGACTTGCCATACTTATGGGGCTGTTTCTTGTGTATAGTACATTAGGAACGTTAATGTTTGGTGAGATTTCAACGCAAGCCTACAATTATATTTACAGTTCAAAACAAAGTCCGGTTATGCTATTTGTGGCAGCAGGATGTATGTTTGCAGGTTTTGGAGCTAAAGCGAGTGCATTTCCGGTTCATGTATGGCTGCCACAGTCATATACAGAGGCACCGGCACCGGCTACAGCACTTTTATCTGCAATACTTAGTAAAACAGGTGTATTTGGTATCCTTCTGGTTACGATGGAAGTGCTTCCGGCCGATGAAAACTGGGCGATGTTTATTTTGATAATAGGTGTGGTCACTATGGTTCTTGGAGGAATTAAAGGTGTACTTTGTGACAATCTCAAGACTACCATAGCATACTCATCTATGTCACAGATAGGATTTATTCTGGTAGGTGTAGGAATGCAGGGCTTGCTAAATCATCTGATGTATTCTCACATTATCAACAAAGCATCTGCTGATACAGAAGAAATCAATGAAGCCTTTAATCTGGCTGTAAATGGTACTTTGCTTCATATGGTAAATCATTCCATAGTAAAACTGATATTGTTTATGATTGCCGGTGTGGTATTTATGAATGTAGGAAGCTATGAGCTTAATAAAGTCAGAGGCTTTGGACGTAAAAAAATATTTATAATGGTAAGCTTTTTACTTGCAGCAGCAGGAGTGGGCGGTGTTCCATTGCTAAATGGATATATCAGTAAAACACTTTTGCATGAAAGTATAGTTGAATACACAAAGCTTATCGGTGAGTTTGAAATACCAATGACAGCATTTACACCTGATTTGTTAAAGGTAATAGAATATCTTTTCCTGTTTTCAGGAGGACTTACAATAGCGTATATGACAAAACTTTTTGTAGTTCTTTTTGTTGAAAAAAATGCAGATGAGAAAGTTCAGGCAGAGTATGATCTGCAAAAAAGATATATTTCGCAAAGCAGTAAAATAGCTATTGGCTTATGTGCAGCTGTAATACCATTTATAGGTATTTTACCTCATTTGACAGCAGATAATATAGCCCGATATGGATATGATATAGTACCACTGTATATGAAATATATAGAAAAAACAGTGCACTATTTTTCAATTACAAATCTGTCAGGAGCAATGATTTCTATTATTGCAGGAGCAATAGTATATTTTATTCTGGTACGTGTATGGATGCTTCGCAAAACGGAAATGGGATATGTGGATCCATTTCCAAAGTGGATGAATATGGAAAAATATGTATATAGAGCATTATTTTATAAAGCAGTTCCATTTATTTTGGGGATAATTTCAAGAATTCTTGACAGCATTGTGGATACTATTGTAGTAATACTTAGAAAAACTGTATATAGTGACAGGGCACTTCCATATGAACTTCCGGAAGGAAATTATGTTATTCACAAATTAGGAATTACTATGGAAAGAATAAATATGTTATATTGTGTACTTGCTAAAAAAGAGTATAAGCCCAAAAATTACGAACATCGTATGGCACTAAAAAATACAGAAATATTTGAAGATGCAAAGATTATCGAAAGAAGTCTTTCTTTTGGTTTGTTTATGTTCTGCTTAGGACTTGCACTTACAATGATATACTTATTGATGGTTAACTAAAAAAATCGGATGCGCGGGCATCCGATTTTTTGCATGTAAAGTTATTCTTGTTAAACAATATTGTATGATATATAATAAAAAAACAAGATAATTTACTGTTAATGTACCTGCTTACTGATAAATAAGCTGAATAGTTGCAGGCGGCTTTTTGAAAGTATGCTCTTACAAGTTTAATGGCAGACGAGAATCTGAAATGCTCGTCGTCTCTTCGCAATAAATTGCTCAGAAATGAGGATTGATATGAAAAAATACGACATTTATTTTGTGAATAAAGAAGAAGGAAGAAAGATCGCATCAAATCTGGAGAAGCTAAGACTTATGAAGGACAGAGGAGATGTAGTAGTTCGTCTTAAATATACGGATAGGAAAAATATTTCAATTGAGGATATCAGACGTAAATATATTATGAATAGTGATATTTTAGGTCTGCTTGGAAATGCTGAGAAATATTTTGTGATATATGGCTTGAATGAGCTTAGATTTGTTATGGAATTTAAGGATTTTAATATCATGTATTTTCAGAGAATGAACACTGACTGGAGAAAGGTAGAGGTAGAGGTTTCCGAAAAAGCATTAATGAAGCCTATTACTCAGTATGAAAATCATATAATAAACAGAGGGGACTGTGTTGCAATAAACCAGATATCTGAATATGGATATATATATGGACTAAGTAAGGCATTTAATATTCAAAGTGAGTTTTTTATACAGGAACTGTTTCAGAAAGTTATAGAATTAAGTATTGATGAACATGTATTTGGAATTGAAGATATGGTAAAAAGTTTTATATGTAAACAAGGATTAAGAATAGATATAATAAAAAGAAAACTGCAATAGTCAAAAAATACAAAATAGTGGTTATGAATAGTTACGATTAATACGTATAATAAATAGTTAATTTATTATGTAAATACAATTCTATGTAAAAAAACGATAAAAAACGACAAAATGCGATACGATTATAGACAAAATTAAAAAATAATTGTAAAATAATATTAGACTGTTCAGTAGATTTTAGGAAGATTACATAAATTTAAAGGTGTATGTCATGTGTCCGTATTTATTAGCTGAATGGAAAAATTTTTATGGAAGGGAGCTTTTATATGGATTATTTTTCAAAAGAAGAAGCCGATGTAATCGGTGAGATTTCCAATATTTCAATAGGCTCTTCAGCAACAGCTATGAATTTAATGCTGGGACAACCGGTAACAATCACAACACCTAGTGTATCGTTGGTTCAGAAAAATGAAATTCTAAGTGATTATGAAAAGTCATGTATACTTGTAACAGTGCAGTATATACAAGGATTATTTGGAAGTAATATGTTGGTATTGAAGGATGAAGATGCCAAGATAATAACAGATCTTATGATGGGAAACGATGGTACGGGGTGCTATGCAACCGGTGACATCTCAGACCTTCATTTAAGTGCTGTTTCAGAAGCAATGAATCAGATGACAGCAACTTCAGCGACTGCAATGAGTAAGATGTTTAATACTAAGGTGGATATTTCTCCACCAAATGTAAAACCAATTGTTGTAGAGAATTTTGAATTTCCTGAGGATATTCAGGATGATTTATTTGTAAAAATAAATTTTAGAATGAAAATAGGAAAACTTATTGACAGTACTATTATGCAGCTTTATCCATTTGATTTAGCTCATTCTATATATAAGCTGTTTCAAAGAAATAAATAAGATATGAGATCACTTTGGTGATAGGAGGAGATGAAAAATGGCAAAAAATATTTTAATAGTTGATGATGCTGCATTTATGAGAATGATGATTAAAGATATTCTCACAAAAAATGGTTACAACATCGCAGCTGAGGCAGAGAACGGAAAGATTGCTGTAGATAAATACAATGAGACAAAACCTGATTTAGTACTTATGGATATCACAATGCCTGATATGGATGGAATACAGGCACTAAAGGCAATTAAGGCAAATGATCCTAATGCGCAGGTAATAATGTGTTCTGCAATGGGACAGCAGGCGATGGTTATTGAGGCTATTCAGTCAGGTGCAAAGGACTTTATTGTTAAGCCATTTCAGGCTGAGCGAGTTCTTGAAGCAGTTAAAAAAGTTGTTGGATAAAAATAATCGAGTAGGAGGGAATTTATTTCCTCCTACTCGCCCGCGAGCCTCATGTCCGTAAGGACAAATTTCATCTGTGAGGCTCTGCGATAATAAAAAAGTTGATGCCCTGTGGCATCAACTTTTTTTAGTTTATAATAATGGAGACAATATTCTTAAAAATGACTGTGCTATTATGTCTTTTACCGGTCGTTTATACCATGTTGCAAGATCCATTTCCTTACATTTACTCTGAGTGTCAAGAAAATCCTCTTTCATATCCAAAACAGCCTTTATATCATTCATGAAAAGACCACATTCATAATGCAGGTAAAAGCTTCGGTAATCGGTATTTATTGTGCCACATATAGCACATTCGTCATCTGAGATTACATTTTTTGCATGTATAAATCCAGGCTGATATTCAAATATTCTTACCCCTGCTTTCATGAGCTTGCCATAATTTGACACATTGACCATGTATACGTACCATTTATCATATACAGCAGGAACTATTATTCTTACATCGACCCCGCTTTCAGCAGCACTTGTAAGATCTTCTATCATTTTCAAATCAAGTACAAGGTAAGGAGTGGTAATGTATATATAATCCCTTGCTTTGTTTATCATACGGGTATATGCACCTTCAACAGGATTATTAGGATTTCTGTGTGGACCTCCTATAAAGGGCTGTACATATCCATCTTCTTTTACATTGGCAGTAGGTTTGTATTTGTCCTCAAAAGGTGTTTCTTTCTTTTTTGAAAGCTGCCACATTTCCAGAAAAAAACAGGTAAAGCTGTAAACACCCTCTCCATATAGACGTACTGAGGTATCCTTCCAATGTCCAAAAGGAGAAGTATAGTTTGCATATTCATCAGCCAGATTAAATCCACCGGTATAAGCTATGTTTCCGTCAACAACAGTAATTTTTCTGTGATCCCTGTAATTGCAGGAAAGCCTTGCAATATCATGATGTATAGGGTTGAAAATACACAGTTCGATACCTCTTGCACGCAAATCCTCTCTAAAATACTTGTCGTTTATATAGAGAGTGCCAAAATCATCAAATAATAATTTTATTTCTACGCCTTCTTTGGCTTTCTGTGTCAATATTTCAAGCAAATCATCCCATACTTTACCTTCATTAACAATAAAATACTCCATAAAGATAAATTTTTGGGCATTTTTTATGTCTTCCATCATGGAGTCTATGGCTTTTTCTCCAACATCAAAATACTCAACCTGGGTATTATTATATATTGGAAAACCTTCTTTTCTTAGATAGCGGCTGATCTGAACCTTATTAGGATGTTTCTTTTCCAGTTCAGAAACAAGGTTGTTATCCTGAATAAGGGCTTCATGCATATGCTTTTCCAATTTTCTAAAGTTCTTAAAATAAGGTGTGTTTGTTCTTCTTCGTCCCCACTGATAATACATAAAAAGACCGGCAAGCGGAAGTACTAAAATAATGATTATCCAACCCATTTTGTAGGATTCAGCATTATTTACCAAAGTATAAACTGTGAGTACACTCAATATTTCCAATACAAAATAAGCTATTACAGCACCCTTTATAAGATACATAGCGAGCAACACCATTATGGCTATTTGGAGTAAAAAAGCAATTCCCACAGTTACGCCGCGTATTATTCCATAATATTTAGCTTTTATAAGAGATTTCCATTTTAGCATAAAAATAATTATACCTTTCTTCAATACTTTCCTATATGTTTTTCACATAAAAAATGTCAGGCTGTGCAAAAAAAGCATTGAAGTAATACCTCAATGCTTTAATAATCGGAGTGACGTGATTCGAACACGCGACCTCCACGTCCCGAACGTGGCGCCCTACCAGCTGAGCTACACCCCGATAATATACTATTATATATGTTTTACAAAAAATATCAAGAGAATAAATAAAATATTTAAAATAAATATTGAAAGGACTTTAATAATAGAAATAGTATGATAAAATAATATATGAATAAAGTGATAAAAGCAATAAATTTATAGCTTTAATAATTAATTTAAGTCGTATTAGCGACAGAATGAGAGGAAAATAAAATAAGATGGAAGCATATTTAGTTTTCAGGGATCTTGCAATTATTATTGTAGCAGCCAAAGTTTGTGGCATTATAGCTAGAAAGCTGCATGCACCGCAGGTTGTAGGAATGATCATTGCAGGACTTTTGATTGGACCGGGAGTATTTGGATGGGTAAGCCAAACAGAATTTCTTGCAGAGATGGCAGAGATAGGTGTTATACTTCTTATGTTTTCAGCAGGACTTGAAACAGATTTAAAAGAGCTTGTAAAGACAGGTCCTATAGCTACGCTGATAGCCTGTGCAGGTGTTTTTGTGCCATTGGCAATGGGAACGGTATTATACATGATGTTTTATGGCTGGTCAGCAGTCGGTACAGAAGAATTTTACAAAGCAATATTCATCGGATGTATTATGACTGCTACTTCTGTAAGCATAACAGTTCAGACATTAAGAGAAATGGGGCACTTAAAAGGAAAGGTTGGAACAACGATTCTAAGTGCAGCTATCATAGATGATGTAATCGGTATTATAGTACTTACATTTGTAATTGGATTTAAAAATCCTGATTCAAATCCAGGTAAAGTTGTAATCAATACAATATTATTCTTTGTTGCTGCTATTGTTATGGGATTTATTTTCTATAAAATATTTGAAGTGCTTGATGCAAAATATCCACATACAAGACGTATTCCAATTATTGGTCTTGCATTATGTTTAATATCCGCATATGTTGCAGAAAAATACTTTGGAATAGCTGATATTACAGGCGCTTATGTAGCAGGTATAATGCTTTGCAGTATTCAGGATTCAGCATATATTGAAGAAAAGATGGACATTACCTCCTATATGCTTTTTGGACCTGTATTTTTTGCAAGTATAGGATTAAAAACAAATATCGAAGGTGTTGATTCAGCACTTATAGTATTTTCAATAGCATTTGTAATAGTCGCACTTGTTTCCAAAATAATTGGATGTGGAATAATGTCTAAGTTGTGTGGATTTAAGGGTATGGATTGCCTCAAAATAGGTGTCGGAATGATGACAAGAGGCGAGGTAGCACTTATTGTTGCACAAAAAGGTCTTAGTGTGGGTCTTATGTCGTCACAGTATTTCACAGCGGTAATTTTGCTTATAATCATTTCATCGGTATCGGTGCCTATTATACTTAAACTCATATATAATAAAGCACCGGATCATCAATATAATTAGTATCATAGTAAAAATCATATATAAAAACAGTGCATGCATCTGCATGCACTGTTTTTAAGTTATAGGAAATTGCGACAGTGTAAATCATTTACATAAATAAAATAACACATATTACCTTATTATCTCCATGTTTTAAATATCTATATTTTTTAGAATGATGCATACAAAAAGTAAATATATTGCATTTGAAAATGATAAATACAAAAGCATATTATAACAAGAAAAATAATGCAAACATATTTACATTAATGGTGATAATATTGCGACTATTTGCAAACTATTTGCTTCAATAATTCAACGGCATCTGAAAGTTTATTTAAAGGTACTTCGCAACAGGATAGTGCAATATGTGCAATATTTTCACTGTCATTTATTGAAAATACCAGTATACCATTCTGCTTTGCTTTTTCTCTCAGTTCACTGCCTGTCATGCCGCACTTCAATTTCAAATGTACCATAAACACAGACTCGCCTAAATATACTTCAGCATCATGTCCAAAGGCTTTTTCTAATAAAGCTGTCAAAGCTTTGGCTTTGTTGGAATAAAGTCTTTTTAGTTTTCTGATTTGGCTTTCAAGATGTCCGTCTCTGAGAAACTGACACAGTGCCAGCTGTTCTGATTTGGAGGCAGTCTGATTATATAAATTCATCTTATTTTTATACAGAGCAAGAATATCATCTGGCAGAATCATAAAGCTTAATCTTATTGAGGGGAGCAAAAGTTTTGAAAAAGTGCTTAGATATACTACATTTTCACCACCTGAAAGACCTTGCAGACAAGGTACAGGCTTACTAAAATATCTAAATTCATTATCATAATCATCTTCTATTATAAGCCTGTTATTTTCAAAACATTCTTTCAGTAAAGCAAGCCTTTTCTGTACATTCATCACATCTCCAAAGGATGTCATATGTGATGGGGTCATATATAAAATATCTGCATCATTTTTGCTCTCTACATGCTCAAAATTGTAATCATCAAAAATTACCATTCCTTGTGCAAAATGAATATCATAAAAGCACACTTTTTTTCTTTCCTTTATAAGCGGACAGAGAATATTCATTAAAGCCTGAGACCCTGCACCAATAATTATATTTTCAGGATTGCACACTGCATTTCTCTTTTTTATAACATATTTACAAATAGCTTCTCTTAATTCATATTCACCTTGGGCTTCGCCATAGGTCAACATTCGACCGTCCTGACGTAAAGTGTTTTTTATATATCGTCTCCATAAATTAAAATCAAAGCTTTCTGCATCCACGTTGTTTGAAGTGAAGTTATATAATATGCTGTTTTTTGAAGCATTATTAGTTATATTTGAAGCATTTTTAGAAGAAGCGTGTGGAACAGGTCGCTTTGTGACATAGTAACCACTTTGTGGTTTTGAAATAATATATCCATCTGCTGCGAGGCAAAGATATGCCGTTTCAATGGTAGTTCGGCTTAAACCAAGCTGCTCGGCCCCCTTTCTTATAGAAGGCATTTTGGTATTTTCCTGCATTTTTCCGCTTTCAATAAGTTCTTTATAATAATCATATACCTGTATATATCTGGCTGAAATTTTATCATTAAGTTTTAATTTCAAAAAATCACTTCCTCTTAAATAATAAGATTTAATCATGTTTCTATATTGTTACTGTACACAGGTTATATTCCGCGAGGTGTTTTCAGAATGAAAACCCGAGTTTTTAACGCGCCAAATTAAGCTTTTGCTTAATTTGTGTGCATAATATGTTACAGTACATACTATGTGTGTACTGTAACTCTATATTAACAATGAATAGAGATTACTGTCTAGTAAATATTGCAGTCATTGTAAATAAGTAGTAAAATGGAATTTAATAAAATGTAGAAGCAGGAGGAAGCGATGATAAACTTTTTTATGGACGTATCGCAGTATAGTATTTTAGGCTTTTTAGGGGTTGCGTTTGCTTATATAGTAACCTGTGTTTTGTTAGGGACAATGATAAATAAGCTGCCTAGAGATCACGGTCGTGCTTATGCACATGATGGGGTGCTCTCAGCGGGTAAACCAAGAGGAGCAGGCTTCATTTTTATACTTGTATTTGTTGTAGCAGCACTTGTTTTTGGCAGTCTTGATAGAGAACTTATAATCTATCTTATACTTACAGTAGCAGCAATGATGACAGGATTTCTTGATGACTGTGCAAAGGTATCATGGGGTGAACTTAGAAAAGGTCTTCTTGACCTTGTGATTGCAGTTATGACAGCTATTACAGTTGTGAATTTTAATGGAAGTGATGTTACAATAGCTCTCACAGGATATACATTTACATTACATCCTGTTGTTTATGGAATACTGGCAGTTATATTGGTATGGGCATCTATTAATGTAACTAATTGTGCAGATGGCGTAGATGGATTATCAGGAACACTGGCATGTATTTCCCTGTCAACTGTTTATTATATAATGAATTCAAGAGATATAGCTCCTGAATTTACCTATATTATCCTTTTGTTTGTAGCATGCATTTTGGGATATCTTTGGTATAATGCGACTCCAAGCTGTCTCATGATGGGAGATGCGGGTTCAAGAGCAATAGGGTTGTTTATTGCCATAGCTGTGATGAAGACAGGAAGTCCGTTTCTGTATTTGTTTATAGCATTTGTTCTTATGGTAGATGGAGGACTTGGACTTATAAAAGTTGCACTTCTTCGTTATCTTAAGATAAAAATACTTACAAAAGTGCGAACACCACTTCATGATCATGTTAGAAAGAATCGTAAATGGTCTAATGCTCAGACAGTATTCAAATTTGCAATAATTCAGATAATGATTTCACTTGCAGTCATTTGGCTTATCAATATCTAGAATAAAAAACGGATATCGCAAAGCGATATCCGTTTTTTATTGTCGCAGAGCCTCGCAAATGAAATTTGTCCTTACGGACATGAGGCTCGCGGACGAGTAGGAGGAAATAAATCCCCTCCTACTCGATTTTAGATTCTTGTACTCCATTTTGAACAGTCCCAAACATCTGTGGCAAGACCATCATAAAAATCCGGTTCATGACATACCATAAGGATGCTTCCATTATATTCTTGTAAGGCACGTTTAAGTTCAGCTTTTGCATCTACATCAAGATGGTTTGTAGGCTCGTCCAAAAGAAGAATATTAGTGTTTTTATTAATCAATTTGCAAAGTCTTACCTTTGCCTGTTCTCCACCACTTAAAACTTTAACCTTGCTTTCAATATGCTTTGTGGTAAGACCACATTTGGCAAGGGCAGAGCGAACCTCATATTGTGTATAAGATGGAAATTCTTTCCATATTTCTTCAATACAGGTGGTAGTAACAGACTGATCCATTTCCTGTTCAAAATATCCTATTTCAAGATAATCTCCTAACTCAACTCCACCATTTAATGGTCTTATCAGTCCAAGGATACTCTTTAAAAGAGTTGTTTTTCCTATTCCGTTTGCACCTGTAAGCACTATTTTCTGTCCACGCTCCATGGAAAGATCAAGTGGTTTTGAAAGAGCTTCATCATATCCGATTACAAGACTCTTTGTATTAAAAATATATCTTCCACTGGTTCTTGCCTCTTTGAAATGAAATTCCGGCTTTGGTTTTTGCGAAGCAAGTTCAATTACATCCATCTTATCAAGCTTTTTCTGGCGTGACATGGCCATATTTCTGGTTGCTACACGGGCTTTATTTCTGGCAACAAAATCTTTAAGATCAGCAATTTCCTTTTGCTGTTTGTTATAGGCAGCTTCTAACTGAGCCTGCTTCATTGCATAAACTTCCTGAAATTTATCATAATCACCGACATAACGGTTGAGCTCGGCATTATCCATATGATAGATGATATTTATTACGCTGTTTAAGAAAGGAATATCATGTGAAATAAGGATAAATGCATTTTCGTATTCCTGTAAATATCGTTTAAGCCATTCGATATGATTTACATCAAGATAGTTGGTAGGCTCATCTAAGAGCAGAATATCAGGCTTTTCGAGAAGAAGCTTTCCAAGCAATATTTTAGTTCGCTGTCCACCACTTAGATTAGTCACATCTGTATCAAGACCAAGCTCTAATAATCCAAGAGCTCTGGCAACTTCATCAATTTTAGCATCTATCATATAAAAATCATGCTGGGTTAAAAGATCCTGAATAGTACCAAGCTCTTCCATATAATTTTCAAGTTCACTTTCGGTGGCATCACCCATCTTGTCACAGATTTCATTCATTCTGGCTTCCATTTCATACAAAAAATCAAAAGCAGATGCCATTACATCTTTTATAGTCATGCCTTTTTCAAGACTGGTGTGCTGATCAAGATAGCCCACACGGACATTTTTTGCCCATTCTATTTTTCCCTCATCAGGCATGAGTTTTCCGGTGATAATATTCATAAAAGTAGATTTACCTTCGCCATTAGCACCGACAAGTCCGATATGCTCACCCTTTAAAAGTCGAAATGATACATTGGTGAATATAGTTCTGTCTCCAAAGCCATGTGACAAATTTTCTACATTTAAAATACTCATAAATATATTTCCTTTCAAATTACTTTAAATTAACGGTTATATCTCGTTTAGTATATATGCAAAAGCTTTTAAAATCAACAAAATACTTGTTATCGTTGTTATGGAAACTAAATTGTGATAAAATAATTTTGTAAAAAATGATAGTGAAAAGGGTTAAAGGATATGAGACTTTTATTGCAAAGAGTAAAAGAAGCAAGCGTTAAAGTAGATGGTGAGATAATAGGGCAAATAGGTCATGGTCTGTTAGTATTTGTTGGAGTGTCTGATACTGATGATAAACAGATTGCAGACAAGATGATAGACAAGATGACCAAGCTTAGGATATTTGATGATGAACAGGGAAAGACAAATCTTTCAGCAGCAGATGTAAATGGTGAATTTTTGATAATATCACAATTTACTCTTTATGCTGATTGTAGAAAGGGTAACAGACCTTCATTTATATCAGCAGGTAAGCCTGAAATGGCAAATGAATTATATGAATATGTTATAAGTGAGGTAGCCAAAAAAGGATTTAAAACTGAGCATGGTTCTTTTGGGGCTGATATGAAGGTATCACTTTTAAATGATGGGCCATTTACAGTAATTCTTGATTCTGAAGAGATTGTAAAGAAATAAATAAAGACGGTGTTTGTATAGTACAGGGGGTTAAATGTTTACAACAATATTTTCTGAGTGGACTTGGCAAAATGTTTTGGTAAGAATTTTGACATCTATAGTAATTGGCACATTTATAGGTATTGACAGAGGCGTAAAAAAGCGTGGTGGAGGTGCAAGAACTACAGTCACTGTATGTATAGGTGCAACAGTCATTATGCTTTTGGAACAATATATGGAAATCTTGTATCCGGGCAAATTTGATATTACAAGACTTGGAGCGCAGGTAATAAGTGGAGTCGGATTTCTCGGAGCCGGTACGATTCTTATATCCGGACATCAGGTAAAGGGACTTACCTCCGCTGCAAGTATATGGACAAGTGCATGTATTGGCTTAATGATAGGTATTGGCTTTGTGGATGGTGCAATACTTGCCACGGTTATTTGGATTGTATGTATACATGTTATTCCGTTTATAGAAGGAAATGTATATAAACGTTCAAGATATATGACTCTTTATATAGAAGCCGAGGATGGAAAATCTATTACAAGTGTATCAAAATTCTTAAAAGAAAAAGAATGTTTTATTGATTCATTTGATGTTGATAAGCCAAAAGCAAAAGGACAGAATTTCCAGATAGTAACCACTTTTAAATTGCCAAAACAGTCAAATAAGGAGGAGTATTTAAGACTTATACAGGAATTAAAAGGTATAGTTTTGGTTAGTGAAATATAAAAACAGAGAAAGGTATCAGTATTAACATGGCAAAACAAAAAGAAATAAAGACAAATGCAATGCGCATATTGGAAACACAGAAAATACCATATACAGCGCATACCTATGAATGTGATGAATTTATAGATGGTATTCAAATAGCAGATATGTTAAATCTTCCCCATGAGAAGGTGTATAAAACTCTTGTTACCAAAGGAAACAGCAATAATTATTTTGTATTTGTTATTCCAATTGCAGAGGAACTTGATATGAAAAAAGCTGCAAAATCTGTCGGTGAGAAGTCAGTTGCGATGATACATGTAAAAGATATAAATGCAGTTACCGGATATATTCGTGGAGGCTGTACAGCAATTGGAATGAAAAAGCAGTATGTGACACGTATTGAACAATCCGCTAAAGAGTTGGAAAAAATTATTGTAAGTGGGGGAAAACTTGGCATGCAGCTTGAGCTTTCGCCTTTTGATCTGGCAAAAGCTTCAAAAGCAGAATTTGCAGATATAATTTTTAGTTAAAGGGGATATTTTTTATGTGGATGATATTTGCAATATTATCAGCAGTATTTGCTGCTTTGACATCCATACTTGCAAAAATAGGAATAGATGGAGTAAATTCAAATCTTGCTACAGCGATAAGGACGGTAGTAGTTGTTGTAATGGCATGGGGTATGGTATTTCTTACACATGCGCAAAGTGGATTAAATCAGATTACTAAAAAGAGTTGGGTGTTTTTGATTTTATCCGGCCTTGCAACAGGTGCCTCATGGTTATGTTATTATAAGGCCTTGCAAATGGGGGAGGCTTCCAAAGTGGTTCCCATTGATAAATTAAGCGTTGTTATTACTTTGATACTTGCATTTGTATTTTTACATGAACAGTTTACAATTAAGTCAATCGCTGGATGTATACTGATTGGAGCAGGAACATTGATAATGGTTTTATAAAGTAATATAATAATACCAATGGCAAAAGGTCTGAACCTACATGAGCTTGCTCAAATGTGGGAGTACGAAGTACGTAAAAATCCGTAGGTATTATAGTTAGGTTTTTTGACCCTGACATAATATATAATTGAGTCTTAGGTTAAATTAGTCAAAACATTGTGATTGCGAAGAACTTAAAACACTCCGCAAAATAGTAATTGAGGGCAGTTACGAATATATATAATAGAAAGGTAAGGAACCAATAATGAGAACAATAAATGTTTCAGAGATTACAAAAAACATTAAGGAAATGTGTATAGAAGCAAATCATTTTCTTACAGCAGATATGGATGAAGCTCTAAAAAATGCTGTTAATACAGAAAAAAGTGCACTTGGCAAGCAGATTTTAAATCAGCTTCAGGATAATCTTCAGATAGCAGGACAGGATATGATTCCTATATGTCAGGATACAGGAATGGCTGTAATATTTATGGAGATAGGACAGGATGTTCATTTTGAGGGTGGAATTCTTGAAGATGCTATAAATGAAGGTGTAAGACAGGGTTATGTAGATGGATTTCTTCGTAAATCTGTAGTAAAAGACCCTTTGATTCGTGAGAATACAAAAGACAACACACCGGCAATCATTCATTATGAGATGGTAGCAGGAGATAAAGTAAAAATTACAGTGGCACCAAAAGGTTTTGGAAGTGAAAATATGAGCCGAGTATTCATGCTCAAGCCGGCAGATGGTATAGAAGGGGTAAAAAATGCAATTATGACAGCGGTAAAGGATGCAGGTCCAAATGCATGTCCCCCAATGGTAGTTGGTGTTGGAATAGGTGGAACTTTCGAGAAATGTGCATTAATGGCTAAAAAAGCTTTAACACGTCCTGTTAATGAGCATTCAGACATTCCGTATGTAAAAGAAATGGAAGAGGAACTTCTTGACAAAATTAATCATACAGGAATTGGACCGGGTGGACTTGGTGGAGTAACAACAGCTCTTGCAGTAAATATCAATACATATCCGACACATATTGCAGGTCTTCCTGTGGCTATTAATATTTGTTGCCATGTAAACAGACATAGTGTAAGAGAAGTGTAATCTTTATTTAATATATTGAAGAAATATAGAGATTTATAATAAGATGTACTCTAGGAATTTTTTACACAGATGCCTTTCTGGCTATATTTTGATGAAACTGCTTCTATTTTCTCGTCGTACACACCGTGTACGCACTGCGAAAATATCATTGTTTCATAAAAATCTATCTCAGAAATCCATCTGAAAAAGATTCCGAGAGTACATTAAGTACAGGAAGGATAGATTTTAGAAATGGATAGATATATAAAAGCACCACTTAATAAAGAAGATATTCAAATACTGGAGGCAGGAGATTATGTATATATAACAGGTACAATATACACAGCAAGAGATGCAGCACATCTTCGTATGTATGAAGCACTTGACAGAAATGAAGCTTTGCCTGTAGAGATGCAGGACAATGTTATTTATTATATGGGACCATCTCCTGCAAGAGAAGGAAGACCTATTGGAAGTGCCGGACCTACAACCGCAAGCCGCATGGATAAATATGCGCCACGTTTATTGGATCTTGGATTAAAAGGAATGATAGGAAAAGGAAAAAGAAGTCAGGCAGTTCAGGATGCAATCGTGAGAAATGGCGCAGTTTATTTTGCTGCTGTAGGAGGAGCAGGAGCACTTTTGTCAAAATCTATAAAAGCATCAGAGGTTGTAGCCTATGATGATCTTGGCACAGAAGCTATAAGAAAGCTTGAGGTAGAAAATTTTCCGGTAATAGTTGTGATTGACTCAAAGGGAAATAATTTATATGAAACAGCAGTTAAAGAGATAGTTGATTAATTATGAAGAATTGTAAAATAATTCTTGCTGATAAAAATGATTCAGAAGAAATACTAAAATTATATAAAGCTCAAATTGGAGGAGCAGCTGACTGGAATGAGCATTATCCAAGTGAGGAAACGATAGAGTTTGACCTGAAAAGAAATGCACTTTTTGTTATGAAAAATGAAAGTAATGAG
Organism: Lachnospiraceae bacterium; assembly: GCA_017424235.1. Classification (GTDB taxonomy): domain Bacteria; phylum Bacillota; class Clostridia; order Lachnospirales; family Lachnospiraceae; genus COE1. Next base: position 32,940 of record JAFPAQ010000037.1, read on the forward strand.
ATAATAGCAGTAATATCCATTGACGATGATCAAGAGGTGGCAGATTTAAATTGTTGGAATAAAGAACTTGAACCATCGGCAGAACTTGCGCGTCTTTGTGTCAGAGAAGATATGAGAAATAAAGGTATTGCAAGGCTTATGATGGAGTACACATTTAGAGAATTAAAAAGACAAGGAAAAAAAGGAGTACATATTCTTGTAAGGCCTGAACATAAGGTGGCATTACAATCATATTCACATTTAGATTATATAAAAGTTGGTGAATGTGAGCTGTTTGATAAAAGATTTATATGTTTGGAAAGACCTTTAAATTAAACTTTTGCTTAATTTGTTACAGTGCATACTATGTGTGTACTGTAATCATTTAAGTTACTGTACACAGGTTATATCCCGCGAGGTGTTTTTAGAATGAAAACCCGAGTTTAAAATAAAATTACATAAAAATAGAAAAATATAGTTGACAGAAAAAGATATTGTATGTATAATAATGCTTGTGTCAAGTAATGGCACACAATTACAAATTGGTAGAGGATTAAATTCAGTACCTAGGAGAAATACTCAAGAGGCTGAAGAGGCGCCCCTGCTAAGGGTGTAGGTCGGGTGACCGGCGCGAGGGTTCAAATCCCTCTTTCTCCGTTTATTTATTTGATGACAAAAGCGTCATAAGAAAAAGTATCTTAGTAATATTGAGATTCTTTTTTTTCGCTCAAAATGATGAGTTGCAAATAAGTAAATAAAAAATGTTGACAAACGATTGAAGATGTGATAATATAGATATCGCTTTGACAGACATGAAAAAGTAAATAAAAAATAAATTAAAAAAGTGCTTGACAAACAGCAATAAGTTATGATAAACTAAACGAGTTGCTGATGAGAACAAAGCAACATGAACATTGACAAATAAACAGTAATGCAACCCTGAAAATTCTAAAAAAAGAATTGTTCAGAGAACAGAA
>JAFPAQ010000038.1 GCA_017424235.1 Lachnospiraceae bacterium
CGGAAGTTTTTGCACACGGCAAATTTGTGCTTTGCACAAATTCGCAGAATTTGAAGAAAACATGGTTATTAGTATAGTTAAAGCAAATTACAACTGTCGAATTGAGTTTGGGATTCGGCAGTTGTTTTTGCGTTACTGTACACAGATAGTATCCCGCGAGGCGTTTTCAGAATGAAAACCCGAGTTATGTAGGCGCCAAATTAAGCTTTAGCTTAATTTGTGTGCATAATTGTTACGTTCACGAGGTACGAGTGAACAGTAATGTTTTGCCATTAGGGAAAAAGCTGTGTTTAAAAAAATGTAGTAGTGTGATATTATATTTTCATTGATTGTAACTATGAAGGTACTGAATAGCTACCATTGATTTAGAATTAAAGAAAGGCAGAGTATAAAAATGTCATATACCGCACTATATAGAAAATTCAGACCTGATATATTTGAAGATGTAAAGGGTCAGGAGCATATTGTAACAACGCTTAGAAATCAGATAAAAGCTGACCGTATAGGACATGCATATTTATTTACCGGCACAAGAGGAACAGGAAAGACTACAATTGCAAAGCTTTTTGCCAAATCCGTAAATTGTGAAAATCCTGTTGATGGAAGCCCCTGTGGCAAGTGTCGTTGTTGTCAGAGCATAAGTTCAGGTGCAAGTGTTAATGTTATAGAAATAGATGCTGCATCTAACAATGGTGTTGATAATATACGAGAGATTATTGATGAAGTATCCTATTCTCCTGTAGAGGGAAAGTATAAGGTGTATATTATTGACGAGGTTCATATGTTGTCCATAGGTGCATTCAATGCACTTTTAAAAACCCTCGAGGAACCCCCTTCATATGTAATATTTATATTAGCTACTACAGAAGTGCATAAGATACCAATAACTATCCTTTCACGTTGCCAGCGTTATGACTTCAAGAGAATCACAATAGATACTATTTCAGACAGACTGCGCGAGCTTATGGAAAAGGAAAATGTTGCAGTAGAAGAAAAAGCCCTAAGATATATTGCAAAAACCGCAGATGGTTCAATGAGAGATGCACTTAGCCTTTTAGACCAGTGCATAGCTTTTCATTTTGGAGAGGAGCTTACCTATGATAAAGTACTTGATGTACTAGGTGCAGTGGATACCTCAGTTTTTGGACAGCTTATAGAGCTGATACAGGCACATGATATAACAGGATGTATTTCACTTCTTGAAGAAGTAGTAATGCAAGGGCGGGAACTTACACAATTTGTTTCAGACATTACATGGTATCTTAGAAATCTCCTGCTGGTAAAGACTTCCGATGGAAATATAGAAGACGTAATCGATGTTTCAAGTGATAATCTTGCACGTTTGAGAGATGAAGCCGAGACTTTGGATTCTGAGCAGATAATGCGATACATTCGCATTTTTTCAGAGCTTTCAGGTAAGATAAAATACGCAACGCAGAAGCGTATTCTAATAGAAATGACCTTGATAAAGCTCTGTAAGCCTGCCATGGAGACAAGTAATGATGCAGTAGTTGCAAGAGTACGTGACATAGAAGAAAAATTGGAAAAAGGCGCATTTACAATAGCACAGTCAGTGGTTGGAAGCAGTGGTACAGTGCAGCCTGCAGTTGAGGTAAAAAAAGAAATCCCAAAGGCGATTCCAGAGGATATAAAGATGATTGTAAAAGAATGGTCCGGTATTGTATCAGAGACTATTCCACCATTGAAGATATATCTGAAAAATGCACGTCTGGATTTGGGAAATGACAATCAGCTTGTTATCGTAGTCGAAGATGGTATGGCATATGACTATCTTTCAAACCCTGATAACCTGTCTAAATTGCAGACCATGTTATCAAACCGTATTGAAAAAGAAGTTGCTATTCAGGTACAGAGTCTTGCTCAGGGTGCGGATTATGAAGAAAACCATATCGATCTTTCAAAAATCATTAATATGGAAATAGAAATTGAAGAAGAAAATATTGATTGATACAGGCTAATAAGGAATCGAAAAATTGAATAAATTGTTTGACTAATTACCGCTATCAAGGTATTATCAGAATAGACCATATTTGATATTTTAGGAGGAATTTTTATGGCAAAAAGAGGTGGATTTCCAGGTGGAATGGGTATGCCTGGTAATATGAATAATCTTATGAAGCAGGCACAGAAGATGCAGCGTCAGATGGAAGAAGGACAAAAAGAACTTGAAACAAAAGAGTTTTCAGCAAAATCAGGTGGAGGAGCCGTTGAAGTGGTTGTTTCCGGTAAAAAAGAAGTAGTAAAAGTTACAATTTCAGAAGAAGCTGTAGACCCTGATGATATAGAAACATTACAGGATATGATAGTAGCCGCAACTAATGAGGCACTTCGCCAGGCTGAAGAAGCAAACAGCGCATTGATGGGCAAAATGGCAGGTGGCTTAGGTCTTGGTGGAGGCTTCCCATTTTAAGTTATGGAATTATATAGTGGATACATTAACAATTTGATAGAACAATTTGCAAAGCTGCCGGGGGTAGGCAGCAAGTCAGCTCAAAGACTGGCACTCCATGTTATCAATATGCCGAAGGAGCATGTTGAAAAGTTTGCAAATGTTATGATAGAGGCAAGAAATAATATTCATTATTGCGATACCTGCTATACGCTTACAGATAAGACTACCTGTCCTATTTGTGCTAATCCCGGCAGAGACCATTCTACAATAATGGTTGTAGAAAACATAAGAGATATGGCTGCATATGAAAAGACAGGTAAGTTTGAAGGTGTATATCATGTGCTCCATGGAGCAATATCTCCAATGCTTGGTGTAGGTCCAAATGATATAAAGCTGAAAGAACTTGTAAAGAGACTTGAAGGAGATGTAAAAGAAGTTATTATCGCCACTAATTCAAGTCTTGAAGGTGAAACTACAGCAATGTATATTTCAAAGCTTATAAAGCCAGCAGGAGTGAGGGTTACACGTATTGCAAGTGGTGTTCCGGTAGGCGGAGATTTAGAGTGTATTGACGAGATGACACTTCTTAGAGCTCTTGAAGGAAGAAAAGAGATATAGAGATATATATTTTATAGAATTTATTTAAATTTTTAAGTGCAATTTTGCTTTAACAGGGGTTATACTTCATATAAAACATGCGAAAAAATAATGAATTAAAAGAAGGGAATGGGTATATATTATGGCAATAACAACCAGAAGCTTTGGAACAACAAAGGATGGCAAGGCAGTAACACTTTATACTATAAAAAATAATAATAATGTGACAGCAGAGGTTACAGATTTTGGAGCAATCCTTGTAAATCTTTTAGTACCTGACAAAAAAGGTAACATTGATGATATCGTATTAGGATATGACAATGTTGAAAAATATTTTGAAAATGGTTGTTTCTTTGGTGCAACCATTGGACCAAGCGCTAACCGTATTGATAATGCAAGCTTTGAAATTGATGGAACAAAGTATCAGCTTGCAGTAAATGATGGAACAAACAATCTTCATAGTGATGCTGAAAAAGGATATCACAAGAGACTCTGGACTGCAGTTGCAGATGAAAATGCAAACAGTGTAACATTTTCAATTGATGATGAAGATGGTTCTATGGGATTCCCTGGAAATAAGAAAGTACAGGTAACTTATACTCTTACAAATGATAATGAATTAAAGCTTACATATCATGTATCAAGTGATAAGAAGACACTTGTTAATATGACAAACCATACATATTTCAACCTTGCAGGACATAAATCAGGAAACATCGAAAAGCATCAGCTTTGGATCAATGCTTTCCACTACACACCTGTATTTGAAAGACTTATTCCAACAGGTGATTTAGCTCCTGTTGTTGGCACACCATTTGACTTTAGAGAGATGAAGGTTATTGGTAATGATATTGATGCAGATGATGAGCAGCTTAAATATGGACAGGGCTTTGACCATAACTTTGTAATTGACGGTTATGATGGAACAATAAGAAAGGTAGCAGCTGTTTATGAGGCTGAGAGCGGAAGAACTATGGAAGTTTATACAGATCTTCCTGGTATTCAGTTCTATGCTGGTAACTGCATTACTCCACAGCCAGGTAAGGATGGTGCATATTATATTAAGAGAAGCGGACTTTGCCTTGAAACACAGACATTCCCTAACTCAATCAATGAAGAGCATTTCCATGATGTTGTATTTGGACCTGAAAGAGATTACGATACAACAACAATTTATAAATTCGTATAAGTATAAAAACATGAGTGCATGACCAAAAGTCATGCACTTTTTTGCTTTATAGGAAATTCCTATAAAGCAAAAACACTCCGTGGGGGTGCGCACACTTTTGTATAGGAAATATGTCGCAATAATGCGACACAAAAGTGGCGCAGGATATCGCATAGCGATATCCTTTGTTCTTCCCCCTCGTTTGACAAATTCTGCAAACATTTTGTGTTACCATATATTAGTTTAAAGTTGTAAAAAGTAAAGGAGATGGCAGATATGGACACAGATGTAAAAAAATTTTATGACATAAACGGTAATGGTGAAAAAACAGATGATAGCAGTGTGATTCCTGTAAATACAAGATGTATAGGGAAACCAAGTGGCATTTACATTCTTTATATAGAAGACTATGTACATACTTATATAAGAAAAATACTTTCAATAAAATACTATGCAAATCTAATGAATCCCCGCCTTGCACTTTATGGCAAAAAATATCAAAGGGAATGGCAGATAATATTAGTAATCTTTGGGGCAGCAGTTCTTGACGAAAAAGATAGTAAAGAATTAATTCAAAAATATTTTAATTCGGAGAATATTTTGGGCATAGCAACTCCTGCGTATAATAACGAAGGAGGAATAAGATTAGAAATCACTTTAAATTCAAATGATATATTGGATAAACCGGTTCGTGTGGCTATTGATGACTTTTACATTTATTATGATCAAAATGAAAATATGCAAAATTATCTTATAGAATGGAGTAACAGGAATAATATAAAGTCAGATGAAAGTGTTTTTCCTTTAAATAATATAAAAGACCAAAAATCAAATGATAATAAATCTGATGCATACAGCAAGACCAAAAATCCTGATATTAAACCCGAAAAAATAGAAATGAAATATGATAAAAAGCAATCAGAAATCAGCAGATTAGGCAATTTGGTAAGTGTTATTATTTTTGCAGGACTTGTATGTGTATTAGCTTATTCGATAACCTTGATAAACAATTATAATAAATTATATGAAATTCAGGATGATATGGAATACTTTTATGCACTGCTTGCAAATGGAGGTGAACAGTTAAATAAACCTGTAATGACTACTGAAGTGATCAATATGCAGTCAAGTGAAGAAAGCGTACAAGAGCAGACTGACACGCAGGAATCATTTGAGGACAATTCTGTTATCGAAAGTGAAATAGAATCTGAAAATGAAACTAATACAGAAAACATAGCAGACAAGGCAAATAGTATAGCCGCAGTGTCACAAACCAATCCGACCAATAATACACCTCAATATTACATAGTACAAAAAGGTGATACCTTAAGAGACATATGTCTTAAAAAGTATGGAAACATTGAAAAAGTAAAAGAGATATGTGAAATAAATGATATAGATGATGCCAATACTATATTGTATGGTCAAAAGCTTTTATTGCCATGATAAATGGTTAATAGTTAATATCTTTTGACTACCAAAATAAAAAATGCTATACTAATCGAGACGATTTTAATGCTGGCATTAGATAAATCATCGTGAAAATATGAGATTATTTGCAAAAGTGGGGCATCGAATGTGGCAGAAATAAAAGATTTTAACCGTCATCAGTATTTGCTGAATGAGGGAAACAATAAAAATGATTTGCCGGTTGAAGAAAATGAAAATGACAGCAAATCCATGAAAAAAAAGCTTGCACGTCATAGACAGCTTAGATTTTACACTGTTTTTTCAATAGTCGCTGTAATTGCGGTCATATTATTTGTTATATATATCAATTGGAAAAACAAAATATATACTACGTATGAAGTGATACAACAGACAGATTATGTGCATTCAAATGATACAGAATGTTTTGAACTTGCAGGCAATATTCTAAACTACAGCAATGATGGAATGAACTGTATGGATACTCGGGGCAGGATTATATGGAATCAGACATATGAGATACAAAATCCAATTATCAGAAGCTCAGGAAAAATAGTTGCTGTTGCTGACTATAATGGCAGAACCATATATGTGGCTAATACAGAAGAAATACTTGGACAGATAAATACAACTATGCCTATAAGGGACTTTTGTGTTTCGGCAAATGGCATAGTTGCAGTGGTGCTTGATAACTCAACAGTTACATCAATATATTTGTATAGCTGCAAAAAAAAAGATCCACTTGTTGGTTTTAAGACAACTATGAGTAAGTCAGGATATCCGATTGCATTAAATATATCGGATGATGGAACTATATTGGCAGTATCATACTTAAAGGCTGATGGTGGAAAACTTACTACCAACATAGGCTTTTATAATTTTTCTTCTGTGGGACAGAACTATACAGACAATCTTGTAAGTGCGTATGGATATTCAGAAGCAGTTGTTCCTATGCTTGGATTTATGAATAATGATGTATCATTTGCTCTTGCAGACAACAGACTAATGTTTTATCAGGGAAGACAAAAGCCGGAGAATATATCAGATATATTAATATCAGAAAATATCTTAAGTGTATTTAATAATAAAAATTATATTGGCCTTGTGTATTATAATTCAGGGGCAGAGACTACTTATAGAATGGAAATATATAATACATCAGCACAAAAAGTCACTGATTTATATTTTGACATGGAATACAACGATATTGTTTTTGGAAATTCATCAATAATAATTTATAATTCTGATGAGTGCATTATATATGACTGGAATAGTAATCTGAAATATGAAGGCAGTTTTCAGAACAAAGTAAAATGTCTTATACCAACATCAAATATTGAAAGATATCATGTGGTTGTAGAGGATTATATTCAGCTTATACAATTAAAATAGGTATGTTCTAAAGTACCTGTAAAGTTTGTAGAATTTGAAGAAAGCATGGTTATTAATATGGAAATAAATATAGTCTTTATATTAGTTATGCTGATTATGCTTATAGGGGCTGTCAGTGGATATAGCAAAGGAATACTAAAAGAGCTTATTCATCTTATAACCAGCATACTTGCGATAGCAGTGCTTGCAGTATTATGGTTAGGAATCAGGGAAGTTTTAGATAGAAATTATATAGGTATAATCATGACAATACTGCTTTTAGTAGGGATTAATATTGTAAATAAAGTAGCTACTTTTATTTATGATACTCTTAAAATTGTGTCAGCTTTGCCTGGAGTTAAGTTATTAGATAAATTGGCAGGTATGTTATTTGGAATAATTGAAGTTACATTAGTTATCTGGTTGATATTTATTATAATGAGCTTATTTGATCTGTATGGATTAAACACATGGCTTGAGCAACAGGTTTATGATAATATAATACTCACATATCTGTATAATAATAACTATCTTGTTGAAATAATAAGATTAATATTGACTTTAAAACCTCTATAAATTTAGAGGTTTTATTAATATAAAAGCAAATGTTAAAAAATATGAAAAAAAGTTGTTGACATATATAAAACTACGTGATAATATATCACTTGTCGCTGAGATACAGCGGTGTTTCAAATCTCTGAAATAAAAGATTTAAAAAATAAATTTTAAAAAAGTGCTTGACAAACAGCAATAAGTTATGATAAACTAAACGAGTTGCTGATGAGAACAAAGCAACATGAACATTGACAAATAAACAGTAATGCAACCCTGAAAATTCTAAAAAAAGAATTGTTCAGAGAACAGAA
>JAFPAQ010000039.1 GCA_017424235.1 Lachnospiraceae bacterium
GATGATTGTATATTATATGTGAATGGTGAAAGAGTGTCAAAAGCAGCAGGCATTTATAGCGGTGATGTAGTTGAAGTAAAGAGCAAGCAGGAGCTTGATGCACTTCAGGCCAAAAAGGATGCTTTTTTTGAAGCTGTCAAGGATCATATTGCCAAAAATGACAATATGACATCTGCAGAGACTGAAGTAAAATCAGCTGATGTAGTATCTGATGCCAAAAACATAGATGATAAAGAAACCGAATCAGCTGATACTATTGACAAAGAACTCGAAAAAGAAATCGAAAATAAAGTTGATAAAAATACATCAAGCGACAGACCGGAAAGCCAGAATATAACTTCCTCAAATACAGTGGATGTATTTAAATCAATGATAGAAGATGCAGCTAAGGAAGAAAAAGATGAAGAAGAACAGATAAAGAAGATTATTGTTATTGTAAACCAGAAGCCTATTGTTATGAATGGTAAATCAAGCTACACATTTGTGGATATTTTTGATTACATTGATTTTGATACACGCAAAATGCAGGGTTCAGGGATTGCAACTCTGGTAAACGGTGAAAATGCACAGTATACACAGTTGCTTCACAACGGCGATAAAGTAGAAGTTTACTGGAAATAATCAGCGCTTCTTTTGATGGTGCAAATATCAGAAAGGAAATGGATTTATATAATGAGAATGTGCAGTATTGCCAGTGGCAGCAGTGGTAACTGTATTTATGTAGGTACAGAAGCAACTCATCTGCTTGTCGATGTTGGAATAAGTTGTAAGAAGACAGTAGAAGGTCTTAACAAACTTGGACTTGCAGGTAATGATATTGATGGAATACTTATTACTCATGAACATTCCGATCATGTTAACGGACTGGGTGTTATGAGTCGAAAGTTTGGTATTCCAATTTATGCCACAGCAGGAACAATAGAAGGTATTAAGAAGATTGGCAGTCTTGGTAAGATTGATGATTCACTTTTTCATGAGATTTCGCCGGATCACAAAATGATGCTCAAGGACATAACAGTAAATCCCATGAAGATATCCCATGATGCTGCACAGCCTGTTGCATACAGGTTTCAGTATGGAAATAAAAGAATGGCAGTAGTCACAGACCTTGGTACTTATGATGAGTATACAGTTGAAAGTCTTAAAGGAATGGATGCACTTATGCTTGAAGCTAATCATGACATAAATATGCTTCAGGTTGGACCATATCCATACTATTTAAAACAACGTATTCTGGGTAACCGGGGTCACCTTTCAAATGAGCTTTCAGGTAAGTTACTTAGCAGATTATTAAATGACCATATGCAGACAGTATTTCTCGGACATTTAAGTCATGAAAACAATCTTGCAGAGCTTGCCTATGAAACTGTAAGGCTTGAGATTTCCATCGCAGACAATGAATATAAACCTGATGATTTTCAAATCTGCGTTGCAGATAGAAGTGAGATTTCAAAAATAGTTGAAATATAAATGAACGAAATGGTGCATATCCTTATGTGCACCATTTTTTACATTATAGGAAATTGCGACAGTGTAGTGTAAATTCTATCATTCACTTTTTTGATATCATTGAAATTAGTTGTTGAAATATATTGGAAATTTGTTTATTATGGTAGTATGAGTTTTTACAGTTTACACTATTAAACTGTATACGAATGGAGGAAGAATATGAAGAAAACAATAATTACAGTAGTAGGAAAAGATACAGTAGGTATTATCGCAAAGGTTTGTACATATCTTGCAGATAACAAAATAAATATTCTTGATATTTCACAGACAATCGTAGATGATTATTTCAATATGATGATGATTGCTGATATGAATACAAGTGCAAAATCTTTCAGCGAGGTTTCAGATGATTTAGATAAGATCGGCGAAGAAATCGGTGTAATTATTAAATGTCAGAAGGAAGAGATTTTCAATAGCATGCATCGTCTTTAATTTGCAAAAAGATAAAACGAAAGGCAAGGATTTTATAAATGATAAATATTAATGAAGTATTAGAAACTAACAAAATGGTCGAGAAGCAGAATCTCGATGTTAGAACAATTACCCTTGGTATTAGTTTGTTAGATTGTATTGATTCAGATTTAAATAAAGTGAATGAAAAAATCTACAATAAAATTACTACCTTAGCAAAGGATCTTGTTGCAACAGGTCAGGAAATTGAAAAGGAATTTGGTATTCCTATCGTTAACAAGAGAATTTCAGTTACTCCTATATCACTTGTTGGTGGAGCGGCTTGTAAAACTCCTGATGACTTTGTTACTATTGCAAAAACTCTTGACAGAGCCAGAAAAGATGTTGGTGTTAATTTTATAGGTGGTTATTCAGCTTTGGTTTCAAAAGGAATGACAACTGCTGATGAACTTCTTATTCGATCTATTCCAAAGGCACTTGCTGAGACCGAGCTTGTATGTAGTTCAGTAAATCTTGGTTCTACAAAGACAGGTATAAATATGGATGCAGTCAGACTTATGGGTGACATCATAAAAGAAACTGCAGAATTAACAAAGGACAACGATTCAATCGGATGTTCAAAGCTTGTAGTATTTTGCAATGCTCCGGATGATAACCCATTTATGGCAGGTGCTTTCCATGGTGTTACAGAGGCAGACGCTATCATAAATGTTGGTGTAAGTGGTCCTGGTGTAGTTAAATCTGCATTAGAGTCTGTTCGTGGCGAAAACTTCGAGGTTCTCTGTGAGACAATTAAGAAGACTGCATTCAAGGTTACACGTGTTGGACAGCTTGTTGCACAGGAAGCATCAAAGCGTCTCAATGTACCATTTGGTATCGTTGACCTTTCCCTTGCACCTACTCCTGCAATTGGAGACAGCGTTGCTGATATCTTATGTGAGATTGGTCTTGAATATGCCGGTGCACCAGGAACAACAGCAGCACTTGCTCTTTTGAATGACCAGGTTAAAAAGGGTGGTGTAATGGCATCTTCTTATGTTGGCGGACTCAGCGGCGCATTTATTCCTGTAAGTGAAGATCAGGGTATGATAGATGCTGTAAATGCAGGTGCATTAACTATCGAAAAGCTTGAAGCCATGACATGTGTATGTTCAGTAGGTCTTGATATGATAGCTATTCCTGGAGATACAAAGCCTACTACAATTGCCGGTATCATTGCAGATGAGCTTGCTATCGGTATGGTAAACCAGAAAACAACAGCAGTACGTGTTATTCCTGTTATTGGAAAAGGTGTTGGTGACAGTGCAGAATTTGGTGGACTTCTTGGTTATGCACCAATTATGCCGGTTAACCAGTTCTCATGCGATGCATTTGTTAATCGTGGCGGACGTATCCCTGCTCCTATACATAGCTTTAAAAATTAATTATTATATTAAAGTACAAAAATCGGATGCCGGCGCATCCGATTTTTGTATTCTTCTAAAAACTGGTTGTTCCCCTTTTAATCAGCTTACCTTCGAAAATAGATTTCTTAGGCATCTGCTCACCCGCCAAAACCCCTATAAGAGTTTTGACAAGCTGTGTTGTCAAAGTTTCAAGATGATTATCAATGGAAGTAAGCTCAGGAGTGCAACAGCTTGTAAGTATTGAGTTGTTGTATCCTATGATTGATAAGTCATCCGGTATTGAGCGATGTTTTCTCTGAGCATATTTTATTGCAGCTATTGCAAGTGTATCATCGGCAGCTATTATTCCATGAAAACTATGTCCCAGACTTTCATATTCATCTATAAAGCTTGCCATATCTTCAATATTTGTCAATGCTTCATCAATATGACATATCATGTCTTCAAAGCTGTTTATTCCCATAGATTTCATGGCTGACTTATAACCTTCCAGCTTTTTCATACTACTATATGAATTGGAATTGTATATATAAAGGATATCATTTATTCCCGATTTTAGCATTTCAGACGTTGCTTCAAACATAGAAGAACGATCATCACACAAGGTGCTATATACGTTTGGATATTCAAAGTCTGCATTGAGAATCATAATAGGCACTTTTGAAGAACTGTCAATTATATATTGATTTTCCTGTTCAGTAGAACCAATAAAATTAGAACCAACAAGTATCAATGCATCAATTTTTTTTGAAAGAATCAGGTTGACATAGTGTTTTTTTACATCAAGGTTATATCCTGTACAACACAACAGTGATTCATAATCATTTGACTGCAATTCCTGTTGTAGATAGTATACAGCTTTTGCCAAATATATGTCTGATGAATCTGCACAGAGTATGCCTATAGTTTTTTGCGAGCGAAGGCTCATAGCTCTCGCGGACGCATTAGGAGTATAGTCATTTTGCCTGATTATATCCAATACCTTTTTTCTTGTTGATTCACGTACATTTTCACTTCCATTTAGCACTCTCGAAACGGTTGCAATAGATACATTAGCTTTTTTTGAAATATCATAAATCGTTAACGGCATTATTATCTCCTGTTATTAATAGTCTATTTTAAATTAATACAATGTAAACACTTACATAGAATATGAATAATTATACATGTATATATTGCGATTTGCAACTATAAGAAAGGCTGTTTAGATGTAATAGGATACAAATTACAGTATATATGAAAAAAATATAGGTATTTAATCGTTTTGGTTGACACATATAGATAAAAGTGTGAAAATAGCAATGAAAACGCTTACAATAATTTATGGGAGATATAGCATATGAAATCTTTTATGGATAATAATTTTTTGCTGTCTACACAGACTGCGCAGAAGCTTTATCATGATTATGCTTCCAAGATGCCGGTTATAGATTATCACTGTCATATCAATCCAAAGGAGATTGCCGAGGACAGACATTTTGATAATATTACTCAGGTATGGCTTGGAGGAGATCACTATAAGTGGCGATTTATGCGCTCATGTGGAGTTGATGAGAGTTATATTACCGGAAATGCTTCTGACAAAGAGAAGTTTATGAAGTGGGCAGAGTGTTTAGGTAAGGCTATTGGAAATCCACTGTATCATTGGTCACATTTAGAACTTCAAAGATATTTTGGATATCATGGTTCACTAAGTGCGAAAACAGCTGAAGAAGTATGGGAAATTTGCAACAATAAGTTAGCTGAACCAGGCATGAGTGCAAGAAATCTTATCAAACAATCAAATGTTAAACTCATTTGCACAACAGACGATCCTGTTGATTCACTTGAGTGGCACAAAATGATCGCTGAAGATGAAAGCTTTGATGTTCAGGTGCTTCCTGCATGGAGACCTGACAAGGCAATGAATATAGAAAAAGCAGATTATGCAGATTATATAAATAAGCTTTCAGAAATAAGTAAAGTGTCAATAAATACTTTCTCTGATTTAAAGAAAGCTCTTTTTGTAAGAATGGACTTCTTTGCAACAATGGGCTGTTCAGTATCAGATCATGGACTTGAATTTCTGATGTATGTACCGGCTTCTGACAAAGAAATAGAAGATATATTTACAAAGAGACTTGCAGGCACTACCATAAGTCGTGATGAAGAATTGAAGTTTAAAACAGCTTTTATGCTTTATATGGGAAGTGAATATACAAAGCGCGATTGGGTAATGCAGTTGCATTATGGATGCAAGAGAGATAACAACCAGAAAATGTTTAGAAGCATAGGCGTCGACACAGGCTTTGACTGCATAAACAATTACTCACCTTCTGCTCAGACAGCAGATTTTCTCAATGCTATGAATGATAATGGCGGACTTCCAAGAACTATTCTTTATAGTCTTAACCCAAATGATAATCAGACAATAGGTACTATTATTGGATGTTTTCAGGATTCATCAGCAGTAGCAAAGATACAACAGGGATCTGCATGGTGGTTTAATGATAACAAGACAGGTATGCAGGATCAGATGATATCACTTGCCAATCTTGGAAATCTTTCAGGATTTGTAGGTATGCTTACTGATTCAAGAAGCTTTCTTTCATATACCAGACATGAATATTTCCGCAGAATCCTGTGTGAACTTATTGGCAACTGGGTAGAGAATGGAGAGTATCCACAGGATTATGATATACTTGGTGAAATAGTCGAGGATATTTCGTATAACAATGCAGTAAACTACTTTAAATTTAACTTATAGAATTGATTACATAACAGACAGTCCGATAATCTGATGAAATTACATTTTAGGAGGCAAATAAAATGAATGAAGTATTAGAACAGTTTAAAAAGATAGGAATCATTCCTGTTGTTGTATTAGATGATGCAAAGGATGCAGAGCCATTAGGACGTGCACTTATGGAAGGCGGACTTCCTTGTGCTGAAATAACCTTTCGTACTGCAGCAGCCGAAGAGTCTATCCGAATAATGAGTCAAAAATTTCCTGATATGCTTGTAGGAGCCGGTACAGTGCTTACAACCGAGCAGGTAGATCGCGCAGTAGCTGCCGGTGCAAAATTTATAGTCAGCCCTGGAATCAATCCAAAGGTTGTTGATTACTGTGTAAAAAAGAATATTCCAATTACGCCAGGTACATGTAATCCGTCAAACGTTGAAACTGCATTGGAATTTGGACTTGACGTTGTTAAGTTTTTCCCTGCGGAAGCAGCAGGTGGATTGAATTATATCAAAGCAATAGCTGCTCCTTACACAGGAGTACAGTTTATGCCGACAGGTGGAATAAATGCAGAAAATGTAAAGGATTACTTAAAATATGATAGAATCATTGCCTGTGGCGGTAGCTGGATGGTAAAAGGTGATCTTATCAAAAATGGCAATTTTGACAAGATTAAAGAGCTTACGGCAGAAGCAGCAAATATCGTAAAAGAAATCAGAGGCTAATAAGAAAGGTGTGTATATATGATGGATTTAAAATTAAGACCGGCAGAAGAATGTGCATTTGACGCAGTTTCATTAGGAGAAGTAATGTTACGTCTTGATCCTGGCGAAGGACGTATTCGTACAGCAAGACAGTTTCGTGCCTGGGAAGGTGGCGGAGAATATAATGTTGTTCGTGGCCTTAGAAGATGTTTTGGCTTGAAAACAGCAGTTATTACTGCTGTTGCAGATAATGAAATAGGTATGCTTATGGAAGATTTTATACTTCAGGGTGGGGTGGATACTTCACTTATTAAGTGGATGCCTACTGATGGAATTGGTCGTGTATGTAGAAATGGTATCAATTTTACAGAGAGAGGCTTTGGTATTAGAGGTGCTGTAGGTTGTTCTGACAGAGCAAATACAGCTATCTCAAAGGCAACCCCTGAAGATTTTGATTTTGAATATATCTTTGGTACTCTTGGTGTCAGATGGCTTCATACAGGTGGAATATATGCTGCACTTTCTGAGCAGTCATGTGAAACAGTGCTTGCAGCAATAAAGACAGCCAAGAAGTATGGAACTATTGTATCTTATGATTTAAATTACCGTCCTTCTATGTGGAGTGCAATTGGTGGACTTGAGAAAGCACAGCAGGTCAATAAGGAAATTGCAAAATATGTTGATGTAATGATTGGAAATGAAGAAGATTTTACTGCATGTCTTGGATTTGAAATTGAAGGAAATGATGCAAATTTAAAGGAACTCAACATTGAGGGATACAAAAAGATGATCAATGAAGCAGTAAAGGTATATCCAAACTTTAAGGCAGTAGCAACAACACTTCGTACAGTAAAGACTGCAACTGTAAATGACTGGTCAGCTTTATGCTGGGCAGGTGGAGAAATTTACAAGGCAAAGCAATACGATGGACTTGAAATCATGGACAGAGTAGGTGGAGGAGATTCATTTGCGTCAGGACTTGTATATGGACTTATGACAACAGGTGATGCTGAGATAGCCGTAAACTATGGAGCTGCCCACGGAGCACTTGCAATGACAACACCAGGTGATACAACAATGGCAAGCAAGAAAGAAGTTGAAGCTATTATGGGTGGAGCAGGAGCCAGAGTACAGAGATAATTATTCATTTTCTAAAGCTGCCAAATAATATCGTTTAATTTTTCTTGTATAGATTTAAAAAGAATTATACTTGTGGTATAATTTTGCAATGTAATTGAAATAGGAGGAAAATAAAGATGAAAATAGCAGTTACTTATGAAAATGGAGAAATTTTTCAACATTTTGGACATACTGAACAGTTTAAGGTATATGACGTAGAAAATGGTAAGATATTATCCTCTGCGATAATAGGATCTGATGGACATGGACATGGCGCACTTGCAAACCTTCTGCATGATAATAAAATAGACGTCTTGATCTGTGGAGGTATAGGTGGAGGTGCACAGGCAGCTCTTTCTGAACAGGGAATTGAGCTTTTTGCAGGTGCCAGTGGTTTGGCAGATGAGGCAGTAAAAAAATACCTTAACGGCGAACTGACTTCCACAGGTGCAAATTGTGATCACCATGGCGAAGGTCATACCTGTAAAGATCATGATGATGAAGATTGTGGTTCACATTGTGGAAGCGGCTGTGGAGGTTGCCATAGCAAACCGGCTTTTTCAGGAAAGAATGTGGGCAAGACCGTAAGAGCACATTACAGAGGTACCTTTAATGATGGAACACAGTTTGATTCTTCATATGACAGAGGTGAGCCTTTGGAATTTGTCTGTGGTGCAGGCATGATGATTTTAGGCTTTGATAAGGCAGTTGCAGATATGGAAGTGGGACAGACAGTGGATATTCATCTGGAACCTTCAGAGGCTTATGGAGAAGCTGATCCAAATGCCATATTTACTGTGGAGATTGCTAAAATGCCAGGCGCAGAAGAATTGGAGGCAGGACAGCAGGTTTACCTTCAAAATATTTATGGTCAGCCCTTCCCGGTAAAAGTGACAGCAAAAGATGAAACAACCATTACTTTTGACGCAAATCATGAAATGGCTGGTAAAGAGCTTAATTTCAAAATCGAGCTCGTTGAAGTATTGTAAGCCGCAAGCTTCAAGCAATATGGTATAAATGACAAAGGATATAGCTTTTATATCCTTTGTTTATTGATTAAATAAAATTATTAATAATAATTGACAGATAATATTGAATATGATATTATAATCGAAACTCTTTGCACTGCATACAAATCTACAGTACAAACTGAGCAGACCGTGATATCATATATCATGGAGTCGGGTCACAGTTGTGACAGTGGAATCTATAAATAGCTATTCCGCGGGACAGTAGTTGCTAATACTGGTTCGTGGAATTTTTTTACTCTTTTTTCTTTCTAAATAACTATTCCCACGAATTAAGAAGTGACATGGAGGTATATTTTTACTGATTTTTGATTGTATATTCAACTTTTAGGCATTTTTATCGCTTTTGTTCTAATATACTTTTCAAAAATTACTATTGTTGTTATAAACAACACTAATCTAGCACAGTGTTACTTATTTAAAAATCGCTGTACTAGTATACACCCCAAAAATTTAAAAGGATGGTTATTTATTATGAAGAAAAACAAAAACGACAAAAACAACAATCATGTATCTGAAACAGAATTTCAGAAAATAGCAAACAAGGTATCTGTTATCGCTATTATCGCAAATGTAATCTTATCACTGTTTAAGCTTATCGCAGGAGTAGTAGCACATTCAAGCGCAATGATAAGTGATGCTGTTCATTCGGCATCTGATGTATTTAGTACGATTGTGGTAATAATAGGAATAAGCTTTGCTTCCAAAGAATCTGATAAGGAACACCCCTATGGTCATGAAAGACTTGAATGTGTTGCTGCCATGATTCTTGCCATGGTATTATTTGTCACTGGTTTTGGAATAGGAATAAGTGCGTTAAAAGGAATAATAACAGGAGAATATAATACCATGATGGTACCTGGAAGTCTGGCACTTGTTGCAGCAATTGTTTCTATTGTTACCAAGGAAGCACTTTACTGGTACACCAGATTTTATGCAAAAAAGATTGATTCCAGCGCACTTATGGCAGATGCATGGCACCATCGTTCAGACGCTTTATCATCTATTGGAGCTCTTATTGGTATAGGCGGAGCTATGATGGGATTTCCTATTATGGATTTGCTGGCGAGCTTTGTGATATTCTTATTTATTATCAAAGCTGCTTATGATATATTCAAGGATGCAATAGATAAAATGGTTGATCATGCATGTGATGAAGAATTCGAGCAGAGCATATATGATTTTGTAATAAAAAACGAAGAAGTGATATGTATTGATCTTTTGCAGACAAGAATGTTTGGCAACAAGATTTATGTTGATATTGAGATAGCATTAGATGGAGCATATACTTTGCAGAAAGCACATGATATAGCAGAGAATATTCACAGTGATATTGAAAATAATTTTCCAAAGGTGAAGCATATCATGGTTCATGTTAATCCTGCTGTAAAATAAATAATTAAAATAAATATATTTTTGGAGGCCATTATATGTCAAACATTAATGAAAATTTTGTATTTAGAAGTATTAATGCAGATGAAGTTGATCAGGCTGTAATAATTGAACATATCTGTTTTCCGCCAAATGAGGCATGTTCTGAAAAGTGCATAAAAGAGAGAGTAAAAAAGGCTCCTGAAAGATTTCTGGTTGCAATAGACAAGAAAACTGATAAACTCGCAGGATTTTTAAATGGTCTTGCAACAAATGAAAAAGTCTTCCGTGATGATTTTTTTCTTGATGCTGAATTGTATGAACCTAATGGAGAATATATTATGTTATTAGGACTTGATGTCCTGCCTGAATACAGAGGACAGGGACTTGGAAGAGAGCTTGTAAATCAGTATTCTATTAGAGAAAAAGCACTTGGAACCAAAAGATTGGTGCTTACATGCCTTGAAGAAAAAGTCGAAATGTACTTAAAATTTGGCTTTACAGATAATGGAATTGCCAATTCTGCCTGGGGTGGAGAGCAATGGCATGAAATGTATATAGATGTATAATTAATAACAACTGTTTTTATCTTTATTTTGAGCAATCAATGAATTATATTAAGCAAAAAATAATAGGCGAATTTCCATTTGAACAGCTATAATTTACCTAAATATAAAATTAGCCCTTGATTTATTACTTACCGCGAAGAACGAGTGAGCAGTAATATTCATATGGCAGAATGGAGAGACTATGATAAACAAGAAATTGATTGCAACATTTATTATTTGTACCTGTGTATTAAGTGGATGTGCAGGTACAAGTCCGACACCGGATGAAAGTCAGGAAGTTCAGGTTAATAACGAACAGACTACTGTGGAAACAGAAATAACTTCGGAGATTAGTACTGAAGCTGTGGCAGAAGCTATGGATTATTCCCGGTTATTTAAGGATTTGGAAATTGCAAAAAGAGAAAAAGGTAAAGATGAAGCCAATCCGGTAATGACTCAGACTTACGGTGCAGATCCATATGCAATGGAATATGATGGAAGACTTTATATTTATATGACAGCAGATGCATATGAATATGATAATACATTAAAAATAAAAGAAAATTCATATGGTAAAATAAATACAATAAGAGTGATTTCAACAGATGATATGGTTAACTTTACTGACCATGGTTCAATAAAGGTGGCTGGCAATCAGGGTGCTGCCAAATGGGCTCACAATTCATGGGCTCCGGCAGCAGCATGGAAAATGATTGATGGCAAACCAAAATTTTTCTTATACTTTGCAGATGCCGGTGGTGGAATTGGTGTATTGCAGTCTGACAGTCCGGTCGGACCATTTGAAGATCCCTTAGGACATGGACTTATCACTAGAGAAACCCCAACCTGTGCCGATATTACATGGCTTTTTGACCCTGCTGTATTAGTTGATGATGATGGAAAAGCATATATATATTTCGGTGGAGGTGTGCCTGAGGGTAAAGAAGCAAATCCAGGTAATGCGAGAGTTGCACAGCTGGGCGATGATATGATTAGTATCAAGGGGACTCCTAAACTTATAGATGCTCCATACTTATTTGAAGACTCAGGAATACATAAATATGGAAATAAATATTATTACACATACTGCACAAACTGGCAGGTTGATCAGGCAGGTACTGATAAGTATGGTTTTGTAAATGCTGAGATTGCATGTATGGAAAGCAACAGCCCAATGGGACCTTTTAAGTACAAGGAAACTATATTAGAAAACCCGGGAAAACAATTTGGACTTTATGGCAATAATCACCATTGTGTATTCGAATTTAATAACAAATGGTATATAACATATCATACAAGGCAGCTTGAAAAAATCAGAGATATTGAAAAAGGTTATAGATGTACGCATATCAATTCTGTTAATATTAAAGATGATGGAACAATAGGTTATATTACACAGAATTTGAAAGGATGCAAACAATTAAAATATGTAAATCCTTATGAAATAAACTCAGCAGCAAATATGACAGAGGCCGGAGGAAATATTACATTTATCGGCTCAGATTCCCTCAGCAATTACAATGGCTGTGGAAATATGGCAGTAAAGGCTCAGTCAGGGGGATTTATTCATGTAAGAGGTGTTGATTTTGAAAAGAAAACACCTAAGAAATTCAAAGCTACATTAAAGAAAACAGGTGATATTGATGAGTCCTGCGTTATTGAATTAAGAACTACAAGCCTAAATGGAAATGTATTGGGATATTTGCCTGTTGGAAAACTTATGGCTGAAAAAGATAATGCAGACACAGATTTTCTTGAATATGAAATAGAACTTACAGATACTCCGGAGGGCGTCAAAGATTTATTTCTTACATTTTCCGGTGAAGGATATGCAATTGATACATGGACATTTACAGAAATTGATGACTGGTATCCGGAAGTAATCAAAGAGTCGCTTATTTCTACAGGAACAAATAACAGACTTGAAAAAGTTATCACAAAACTTGAAAATGGTGAAGATATAAGCATAGCATTTATCGGAGGTTCTGTTACAGAAGGTGCAGGTGCGTCTGATATTACAGAATCTTATGCCGACAGAGTAGCAACAGATATTCAGAACAAATATCCTGATTCCAACATAACATATATAAATGCAGGACTTGGTGGAACACCTTCAGCACTCGGTGTTATGAGATATGAAAGAGACGTCATTAATAAGCTTGGACAAAAACCGGATATCGTATTTATTGAATTTGCAGTAAATGATTATCAGGAAGAAACAGATGGAAGAGCTTATGAAAGTCTTGTTCGTGATATTCTTGAAAGCAATAAAAACACAGCTGTAATTTTAAACTTTGCAGTCTTTAAATCACATTGGAATATGCAGGATACATATATCCCTGTTGGAGAACTCTATGGATTACCAATGGTAAGTGTAAAAAATACAGTTGATATGGCTTATGAAAAAGAAAAGCTTAATGATAAAGAATATTTTTCTGATGAATATCATCCAACTTCTTATGGTCATAAAATTATGGCTGATTGTATAGCCTATCTTTTTGAACAGGTTGAGACAAAAGACAGAGACTTAGATATAGCCGCTTTACCTGAAGAAACCGAAAAAGGACTTGATTTTCAGAATATAAAATTGGTAACAGCTAAAGATGCAAAAGGTGCAAAAATTACAAAAGGCGATTTTAATGCAAAGGATACACAGGTTCATGCATTTATGAGAAATGGTGAATTAGCTTTTGCAGATAACTGGATGTATGATGGAAGTGGTTCTAACAAAGAATTTTCTATTAAGCTTAATTGTAAAAATATTCTTCTAAATTTTAAACAAAGCGGAAATATGGAAGAATTTGGAACAGCTGTTATTTTAATAGATGGTGAACCGGTAAGGGAAATAAATGCTTATACACAAGGCGGATGGAATCAGTCTATAGTAGCATTGATACTGGATGAAGAAGAAACAAAAACACATGTTATGACAATAAAAATGAAAGACGGAGATGAAAACAAGAAGTTTACGATTCTTGGAATCGCATACACTGATTAATTTATTGGGAAAGGCTTGGTTATAATGTACAAAAACCCTAAACGGAAGTTTTTGTATAACTTGAAGAAAGCATGGTGATTAATATGACATTACAGCAGTTAAAATACATTACAACAGTAGCGGAGATTGGAAATATTACAGAAGCCGCAGAAAAACTCTTCATATCACAACCAAGTCTTACCAATGCAATACAGGTGTTAGAGAATGAACTTAATGTTAATATCTTTATCCGTTCCAACAAGGGTGTGACAGTAACCGGTGAGGGAGAAGAAGTTCTTTCTTATGCAAGACAGATACTAGAGCAGGCGGCACTTTTGCATGAAAAATTCGGAGATGTTAAACAGAGAAATCCACGTTTTTCAGTTTCATGCCAACATTATTCATTTGCTGTTAATGCTTTCGTGGATCTTATCAAAGAATATGATTATGACAAATATGATTTTACGATACGTGAAACACAGACCCATGAAATAATAGAAGATGTAAGCTATGGAAAAAGTGAAATTGGATTATTGTATCTCAGCAAAAAAAATGAGGAAGTAATTTCAAAGATGCTAAAGAAAAATGATTTGGTTTTTCAGGAGCTGTTCATTGCAAAACCACATGTTTTCATAGCCAGTTTACATCCTTTAGCTAATAAGAAAATGATAACATTTCAGGATCTTGAAAATTATCCGTATCTTTCATTTGAACAGGGTGAACATAATTCGTTTTATTTTTCAGAAGAGATATTAAGTTCTTTAGACAGTACCAAAAATATAAAGGTCAGAGACAGGGCTACACTATTCAATCTTCTTATTGGTCTTAATGGATATACAGTAAGTTCAGGTGTTATTGATGCAGAGCTTAATGGAGAGCATATAATTGCCAGACCACTAGATGTCGATGAAGAAATGCATATAGGTGTTATTTTAAAGAAAAATATGAATCTTAGCATATATGGCAAATTCTATATGGAAGCCTTAAAAAAATATATCTCATAGCGGAATACAGAATCGAGTAGGAGGAAATTTATTTCCTCCTACTCTTTGGTTTTGCAGGTATTTGCGAAAATATAATTGATCCAAATATAATTGCACATCCTATTAATTCCCGACTACTCAATTTCTCATTTAAGATTAACCAGCCACCTAATACTGAAAAGACTGATTCAAGACTCATTATTAATGAAGCAATAGTGGGATTAAGATTACGCTGTCCGAAAATCTGCAAAGTATATGCTATTCCACAAGAGCATATACCGGCATATAGAATAGAAATCCATGCAGTTGGTATTGTCAATGAAATCAACCAGTTATTTATTGAATCTGTGGTAAAACCGACTTCTGTAATAAGCATTGGTATTGAAGAACATATGCCACACACAAGAAATTCTATACATGAGAGCCTTGCAGGATCCACCAAAATAGAAAAATGGTCTACACAAAGTATTTGTATTGAAAAAACCAAAGCACACAATAAAAGCAAAATATCCGGAAAAGTCAATGTAAGTGTATCTGTCTTACACAACAAATAAAGACCAACCAAAGCAGCCATTACAGCAAACCATACATTTATTGGACACTTCTTATTAAGAAAGATTCCTAAAACAGGAACTATCAATATATAACAGGCAGTTAAAAAGCCCGCTTTTCCTGCACTTGTACCGAGATTTATGCCTACCTGCTGAAGGTTACTTGCAAAGAAAAGAGCAATACCAGTTGTTATTCCACCTAAAATGAGTTTTTTTATTTCTGCTTTTGTAGAGGGTTTTTTAGAAATTCCGATTTTATCAAACAGATATATAATAGGTATTAATACAACACTTCCGATAAGATTTCTTATGCAGTTAAAGGTATATGGCCCTATTAACTCGCCACCGGAGCTTTGCGCCACAAATGCAAATCCCCAGATTAGTGCTGCTATTAATAGTAAAATTGAATTTTTAGTCTGATTTCTCATTTTAATAACCATGCCTTTCAACATTTTATTCACCATAACATTGCCTGTGAATCATTGTCAAGATTTGAAAAAAATTTATGGTGCTAATCATATTAAAGTATGATATAATACTATCGTTTGCGTTTAGTATCGAATACTATATAAATAGAATATTATAATTATATATGAAAGAGAGAACAGATATGATTTACGACAACGTTTTACAAGCTATAGGTCATACGCCTATGGTTCGACTTAATAAAATGAATAAGCCTGGAAATGCTGAGATTTTGATGAAATTCGAAGGCTTGAATGTTGGTGGGTCAATAAAGACAAGAACAGCCTACAATATGATCTGTGCAGCGGAGAAGGCCGGAAAAATAAATAAAGATACTATTATTGTTGAACCTACCAGCGGAAATCAGGGCATTGGTCTTGCTCTTGTAGGTGCTGTAAGAGGCTATAAGACAATTATCATTATGCCTGACTCAGTAAGTGAAGAGAGACGTAAATTAGTGAAGCATTACGGTGCTGATGTTATTTTAATACATGATGCAGGCGATATAGGCGCATGTATTGATGAGTGTCTTCAGACTGCGCTTAGAATGGCAGAGGAAAATCCAAATGTTTTTGTACCACAGCAGTTTGCAAATCCAAATAATACCAGGGCGCACAAAAATCATACAGCACTTGAGATAATGGAGCAGGTAGCAGGTACTATTGACGGTTTCTGTTCAGGTATTGGTACAGGTGGTACAATATCAGGAATAGGCGAAGTGTTAAAAGCACAGTATCCTGATATAGAGATATGGGCTGTTGAACCCGAAAATGCTGCAATTCTTGCTGGTGGTAATATTGGCACTCATCTTCAGATGGGAATCGGTGATGGAATAATTCCAGACATACTTAACACAAACATTTATAATGATATTTATATCGTATCTGACCAGGAAGCTTTGCAAACCGCCAAAGATCTGGCAAGATTTGAAGGAATAATGTGCGGCATTTCAAGTGGCACAAATGTGGCAGCTGCATTAAAGCTTGCTGAAAAGCTTGGTGAAGGAAAAACAGTTGTTACCGTACTTCCTGATACTGCTGAAAGATATTTTTCAACTCCATTATTTGATGATTAAATAAAGAAGCTGGTACTTTTGTACTGGCTTTTGTTTTTTCTTGACAAATGTCGAAACATTTTGCATAATATACATATATAATATGTCAATATCAATTGCAATTTGTAATATTTCAATAATTGCGTAAAATTGCATAATATTTGATATTAAAATCAGGTTATGATAGGGGTAGATGTTTATGGAACAAACTGGATTGATATATACAAGTGATAAATGTATAGGATGTAATAAATGTATTTCAGCCTGTCCGGTAATGTCAGCCAATATTGTTGTAAATCAAGAGGATTCTGTATCACAGATATTGGTTGATGGCAGCAAATGTATAGCCTGTGGCTCATGCTTTGATGCTTGTGAGCATAATGCAAGAGAATACAGGGATGATACTGATGCCTTTTTTGAGGCACTTAAGCGTGGTGAACAGATATCCGTTATTTGGGCACCTGCATTTGCTGCTAATTATCCTAACGAGTACAAGCATATGCTTGGGGGATTAAAAAAACTGGGAGTCAATCGAATAATCAGTGTCAGTTTTGGTGCTGATATAACTACCTGGGGATATATAAAATACATAACTGAACACAATTTTGTTGGTGGTATATCACAGCCTTGTCCTGCAGTGGTCAATTATATAGAACATTTTGCTCCTGAACTTATTCCAAAGCTTGTACCTGTACACAGTCCGATGATGTGCGCGGCAATATATGCCAGGAAATATCTTGGAATAAATGATAAGCTTGCATTTATCAGTCCATGCATAGCTAAAAAATTTGAAATAAATGACCCTAATACTTATGGATATGTAAATTATAATGTTACTTTTTCACATCTTGCAAAATATATGCGGACTAACCATTTAAATGCAGAAAGTGTGGATGATGAAATAGATTTTGGACTTGGTTCAATCTATCCTATGCCCGGTGGTCTAAAGGAAAATGTTTACTGGTTCTGTGGTGAGGATGTATTTATCCGTCAGATAGAAGGCGAAAAACATGTTTATGAGTTTCTTGAAGACTATAAAAAACGGGTTATGAACAAAAAAGAGCTGCCTTTTATGGTGGATGCACTTAACTGTGGAAAAGGTTGTCTGTATGGCACAGCTGTTGAAGCTGAAAAGACAAAGACAGATGATATACTGTATGAAATAAACCGAATAAAGGCTTCAAGCAAAAAAGCCGGCAGATTAGGAGCATGGGGACAGAAAGCAACTCACGAACAAAGACTTCGCCATTTAAACAGACAATTTTCCAAGCTTGATATAAATGATTTTATCAGAAATTATACCGATAAATCTTCTGACTGCAAAATCAAAAGACCGACAAATGCAGAGCTTGATGCGATATATCTTGACATGAAAAAGGACACAAATGAAAAGAGAATGATAAACTGTAGTTCATGTGGATATAATACCTGTGAACAGATGGCAACTGCAATATACAATGGATTTAACTATAAGCACAGCTGTATTCATTATATCAAGGACCGCATACTTGAAGAAAAAGTTAAAATACAGGATATGTCTAATAAAATACAGGCACATAATGAAGAAATCGTTGCAAGAAACAACTATATCAGTGAAATGGTAGCATCGGTTAATGATGAATTTGAAACTCTCAATATGTCCATAAATGGTGTTATAAATGGTAACAGTAGCAATGCTGATGAAAGTGGCAATATAAGTACTTCTATGACTACGGTATTGTCATTCTGCGATGAAATGAAGGAAGTATTTGCAAGGATAAATGAATTATTGATACAACTTGGAAATAATAATGAAAATATTTCAAAAGTTGCGTCAAAGACAAATCTTCTTTCATTGAATGCATCAATTGAAGCTGCCAGAGCCGGTGAGGTTGGACGCGGTTTTGCAGTAGTTGCCGGAGAGATAAAGACATTAAGTGATATAAGTAAAGCCGCTGCAGATGATAGTGATAATAATAAACAACAGATTTGGGAAGCAATGAATAAGTTGACTGCTGCATCTCAAAGTCTTATTAAGGTTGTAGATGAAGTAAATGACAGAATAACAAATCTGGCGGCAAGTACTGAGGAGATTGCCGCATCAGCAAGTGTTGTTGGTGAAGTAGCAGATGGTTTGCATAACAGATTCAAGGAATTACTTGAAATATAATTTTATGAATAGTACGCAATAATTGACTATAAAATAGCAATATAAAAGTAAAAAAACTCTTTTCTATGTATTATAATTGTATTAATCATATGTACATAGAAGGGAGTTTTTTTTATGACAAACAAAAGATTATTATCTGCAAGACTTAAAAGGTTTGTATCAGTAGTAGTACTTACTGCAGTTATGTTTTCATGTGATGGGTATATAAATGGCAAAACAGACTATGTCTATGCACAGGAATCAAAAATAGAATCAGATGTACCGGATTTAAAGGACAGTATGACAGAGAAGATGGGTGACGATTTTATTGTGGGAGCATCTATTTGTTTGAGTGATCTGTCAGACGAGAACACAATGGCTTTGGTAAAAAAGCATTTTAATGCCATCACTTTTGGAAATGAGTTAAAGCCGGATTCAAATTTCAACTACAGTAATGACAGATGCCCCGGAACAGAAGAAGTTAAGTTAAATGGTGAAACAATTGTAGTACCTGTTATTAACTTTGACAGACCTGAAAAAATGCTTGAAGAAATATATAAATGGAATCAGGAAAATCCTGATGATTTTATTAAAATCAGAGGACATGTACTTACCTGGCATTCACAGACTCCGGAATGGTTTTTCCATGAAGACTATGATGCCCAAAAGCCTTATGTATCTCCTGAGGAAATGACCAGACGCCATGAATGGTATATAAAGACTGTTCTTGAACATTTTACTGGCAAAGACAGTAAATATAAAGATATGTTTTATGGATGGGATGTTGTCAATGAAGCTGTCAGCGACAGCAGCGGTACTTATAGAACAGATAAAGAAAACTCAAGCTGGTGGGCTGTTTATGGCAGCAATGAATATATTATTAATGCTTTTCGCTTTGCAAATAAATATGCGCCTGCTTCACTTGAACTGTACTATAATGACTATGGCGAATGTGACACAAAAAAGGTTAAAGGAATAGAACAGCTTTTAAAGGATGTTAAATCTGCTGAAGGTACACGAATCGATGCAATGGGAATGCAGGGACATTATCTCACTGCAGAATTTCCAAGTATAGATGATTTTAAAAGTGCAGCCAGAACATACGCTGATATAGTTGGGAAAGTTCAGCTTACAGAATTAGATTTTCAGGCAAGTGCTGAATATGATGGAACAAGTGCCACATACAATAAAGAGAACAGCAAGCTTGCTAATCGCTATAAAGATTTCTATGATGCAATGAAAGAATTAAAATCAGAAGGCATTAATGTATCAGGAATGACCTTATGGGGAGTAATAGACCGAAATTCATGGTTACAGCATGCAAGCTTTGTAGGTGGTGGTACTAATGGAAGTAAAAAGCAGACTCCATTAATTTTTGATGATGATTATAAAGTAAAACCAGCTTACTGGGCATTTGTTGATGAAGAAAAAATGGCTAGTGTAATAGACAGCTATAATCTTGAATTTGAGGAAGAAGCGGAAGAAGAACAGAAGGTTAAGCCGGAAGCCTCTCTTTCAATTCCTTATGGTATTGCTGTAGTTGATGGCGAAATGGAAGAAGCCTGGAATATTACAGAAGAAGTTCCATTAGATATTAATCTTGGTGCAAAGGCAACTGCAACAGCTAAAATGATATGGGATGAAGAAAGTCTGTATGTATTCTTTAAGGTAAAGGATTCTGTATTAAATACCGATAATGCAAATGAATATGAGAAAGACTCTGTCGAAATATTTATTGATGAGAGAAATCACAAATCAGAGACTTATAAGGATGATGATAAACAGTACAGAATAAACTGTTTGAATGAACAAAGCTTTAATGGTGAAGAGTGCACTGCTGATAATATTATTTCAGCAGTAAAGAAGACTTCTGATGGTTATCAGGTTGAAGCTGCAATAAAGTGGACACACCTGTATCCATTATATGGAAAAGAAATAGGACTTGAATTGCAGATTAATGATGCTGATAAATCAGGAAAAAGAATAGGTACTCTTAGCTGGTATGACAAATCAGGAACAGGATATATGAATCCAGGTGTTTTTGGAACAGTAAAACTTGTTCATGAACCAACTAATGTAAATACAGAACAATCTGATGAAATTCAGCCGGCAACACAGAATACTCCTGAAGAGAGTGGAAACATATTCGTCAGGTTCTGGAATTGGTTAAAAGAATTATTTGCATCTATTTTTGCTATTTTTACAAAATAAATTTATCACAGTAACTATATTAGGAAAAATGATATCGTATTAATTTTAATGATTTATACCATATCATTTTTCTTTTTTGATATCAAAACTATTGCAGATACATTAATATAAAGTTATATTTTAGATAATATAAATGAATTATACAGACATTATTGCCAATATGCATGATATAAAGAGAGATAGGTTATTATTATGGATAAAAATCAAAAGAAAATGGCATATTACCATTTACCCGGCTTATTTGAATTTTTTGAATTGTATAATGTATTTTTACCACTGTTTTATGAACATAGGGAATATTTCTATGATTGGTGCGAGATTGGTTCTATATACGGAGCACCGGCTGACTGTATATGGGGTGGTGGTCGTGCAGGCTTTGGAAATTGTGAAGCAGAGGAAGTTCTGGCGTTAATGCGAAAATATAGTATTTCAGCACGGCTGACCTTTAGTAATTCTCTACTAAAAAAAGAGCATCTTTCAGACAAAAAATGTAACTCTCTATGCAGATTATTTAATGACAGTAAGGATATCAGAAATGGTGTTATCATACACTCTGAATTGCTACTTGACTATTTAAAAATAAATTATCCTTATATGTATTTTGTTTCCTCTACCACTAAGGTATTAACAAGTTTTCAACAGTTGTTTAGTGAACTGATAAGAGAAGATTTTTGTTATGTGGTGCCGGATTTTAGACTAAACAAAGATTTTGATAATCTAAATAATCTGTCACAAATTTATAAGGACAAGGTAGAATTTTTGTGCAATGAATGTTGTTCTTTTGTATGTAAAGACAGAAAGAGCTGTTATGAATCAGTCAGCTACAAAAATCTCGGAGAATATGGTCATGATCACCATTGTACAGCACCAGATTCAAATGATGGGTATCTATTTTCTAAAGCAATGACAAATCCGGGATTTATAGGTATAGATGATATTAAAGATATCTATTTACCAATGGGATTTTCCAATTTTAAAATAGAAGGCAGAGGACTTGGGAGTGCATTGATTTTAGAATTTTTACTTTATTATATGACCAGACCGGAGTATCATATCCATGTGAGAGAAAAAATATATCTTGATAACATGCTGGATTTATTTTGATGTAATGTTATTTATAACAAGGTATTCCTATTGACTATTCAGGTTAAAAGAAATAGAATTTAATGAATGAAATAGATTATTGATATATAAATCTTAATTAAATAAAACCTGTTATTTATTTAAAAATGAAAGGATAAATGTATCTGGCAGAAACAGATACTTGTAATTGTTATGATTAAATTAAATGACTATTTATATTCAGGAGATACAGTCTTAAAAATATTGAATAAATACGAGTCCGATTTGAGAGAATCAGCTCAAAAAAATAATAATCAGATTGATATGGTTCATTGTGATCTTTTACTACAGATTTCAGAGTTGTTGCAACACAACGATTTCCTTACTTCCCAGTCTCAAAGACTTCGTGAATTTTACAAATATATGGCATGTGAATATCCGTTTCTGGCATTTACATTTAAGGGAAGAATAAAGTCACTTATACGTGCAGAGGAAAAATTTAACGGATACATAGTAAATTATATATATGATTATTATATTGAGCACGGAAAATTTCCCGCAGTCAATGATCTAAGAAACAAACTGCTCTGTTTTAGAGATTTAATTGCATACAGAATAGTTATTTCGCTTCCTAAATGTCATCTCAAAGAGGGAGAAGACCGTACTCAAAAAGAGCTGGAATATTTATATGAGGTTGCAAACAAACTTCCTTCATTTCTTGAAGAACGTGGCTTTACAGCCGAATTGTCAACCTTTGAAGGAGGCAATAAATCTACAATGTTAAACGATGATGTCAGCCCCTATTACAGAGATTATATTATGAATTGTTCAGCTCATGGATACCGTTCACTTCATATAACATTATATGACAATATTGCCAAGTGTTTTATTGAATTACAGCTTCGAACCAAGGAAATGGATGATTATGCAGAGATTGGACCTGCCAATCATCTTGGTTATGAAAAAAGACAGGATAACGAAAGAAGCAGAAGAGATGTTATTCCACCCAATAAGTTTATTTATTTTGACGAAGCTTATGAAAGAGGACTTTTGCTTCAGCTGCTTGATTTATCAAAGCTTGATGTAAATATGTTTACAGCAATTAACAATTCACTTATCAATGATGGCTGCGGTCTTTTTCGCGGACGGCTTATCTTACCTTATGAGCATCTGTCCAGATTTCAGAACGATATCATTGATTAGAAGTAGCTGTTTAAGTACATTATTGAAATAAGAGGACAAATCTATGGCAAAATATATAATGGCATTAGACGCCGGAACAACAAGTAACCGTTGTATTCTATTCAACGAGAAGGGTGAGGTTTGCAGTGTTGCTCAAAAAGAATTTACACAGTATTTTCCAAAACCGGGTTGGGTAGAGCATGATGCAGATGAAATTTGGTCAACTCAGCTTGAGGTAGCCAAAACGGCTATGGCAAATATAGGTGCAGTAGCAACTGATATTGCAGCGATTGGTATCACTAATCAGCGTGAAACAGCAATTGTATGGGATAAAAACACTGGAAGACCCATTTATCACGCAATAGTATGGCAGTGCCGCCGTACCTCTGAATATTGCGATGTACTAAAAGAAAAAGGGCTTGTAGAAACCTTCCGTAAAAAAACAGGGCTTATGATCGATGCATATTTTTCA
Source organism: Lachnospiraceae bacterium (assembly GCA_017424235.1). GTDB lineage: Bacteria > Bacillota > Clostridia > Lachnospirales > Lachnospiraceae > COE1. Next base: position 23,904 of record JAFPAQ010000039.1, read on the forward strand.
GGCACAAAGGTAAAGTGGTTGCTTGATAATATTCCTGATGCAAGAAAAAGAGCAGAAAAGGGCGAATTACTATTTGGTACTGTTGAAACATGGTTAATCTGGAAGTTGACAAAAGGACGCATACATATCACGGATTACTCAAATGCATCCAGAACAATGATGTTTAATATCAATACTTTAGAATGGGATGATGAGATACTGGCAGAATTGGATATTCCAAAATGTATGTTACCAAAAGTAAAGCCATCAAGCTGTATTTACGCAAATGCCAATCCGGAATTTTTTGGTGCCCCAATTCCAATTGCAGGTACAGCAGGCGACCAGCAGGCTGCTTTATTTGGTCAGACATGCTTTAACAAAGGTGAAGCAAAAAATACATATGGAACAGGCTGTTTCTTATTAATGAATACTGGAGAAAAGCCAATATTCTCAAATAACGGACTGGTTACAACAATTGCATGGGGAATTGATGAAAAAATAACCTATGCTTTAGAGGGTTCAGTTTTTATGGCTGGTGCATCTATTCAGTGGTTACGTGATGAACTGCGTTTCATAGATTCATCATCAGATGCAGAGTATATGGCCAGAAAGGTTAATGATACAAATGGATGCTATGTTGTGCCGGCTTTTACGGGGCTTGGTGCTCCATATTGGAATCAGTATGCAAGAGGAACAATATTAGGTCTTACAAGAGGAGTAAACAAATATCACATTATTCGTGCTACCATTGAATCACTTGCATATCAGGTAAATGATGTATTAGAAGCAATGAAAGCAGATTCAGGAATTGAACTTTCAGCTCTTAAAGTAGATGGTGGTGCCAGTTCAAATAATCTTTTGTTACAGATGCAGGCAGATATCAGTGCTGCTCCTGTAGACAGACCAATATGTGTAGAAACTACAGCAATGGGTGCTGCTTATCTTGCAGGGCTTGCAGTAGGATATTGGAAGAGCAGGGAGGATGTAATAAATAACTGGACAATCGACCGTACATTTACTCCTGAAATTTCAGATGATGAACGTTTGCAAAAGGTAAAGCTGTGGAAAAAAGCAGTCAAATATTCATTTGACTGGGCAAAGGAAGATTAAGCTACCTTTTAAATAAACTTATCCTAAGATTAGGCATATTTTTATAGACATACACTCTATTTTGGATATATAATAATGTCTGGTACAAAATGTAGAAAGGACATGGGATATATAGCATGTAAAATGAGCTCGATAGCTCATTTTACATACGGCTATTTGTTTCTGAAAGAAAGCAAATAGCTATGATGGCAGACGAGAATTTGAGATTCTCGTCGCCTCTTCGCAATAAATTGCTCAGAAATGGAGATTAGTATGAAAAAAGGTTTTGATAACGAAAAATATTTGAAAATGCAGTCAGAACATATTATGGAGCGTATAAGTAAGTTTGATAACAAGCTTTACCTTGAATTTGGTGGAAAGTTATTTGATGACTATCATGCTTCCAGAGTACTTCCGGGATTTGCAGCAGACAGTAAGCTACAGATGCTTATGCAGCTTGCAGATAAGGCAGAAATAGTAATGGTAGTAAGTGCTGATGATATTGAGAAAAATAAGATCAGGGGTGATCTTGGTATTACATATGATCTTGATGTTATCAGACTGATAGATGAATTCCACAATCGTGGTTTATATGTAGGCAGTGTTGTGTTGACACGTTACGCCGAACAGCACAGTGCAGTGCTTTTCCAGAAGCGTCTTGAAAAGCTTGGTATTAAGGTATACCATCACTATACTATAACAGGATATCCAACAAATGTGTCTACTATCGTAAGTGAAGAAGGCTTTGGAAAGAACGAATATATAGAAACAACTCGTCCTTTAGTAGTTATTACAGCACCAGGTCCTGGCAGCGGAAAAATGGCAACCTGCCTTTCACAATTATATCATGAACACAAGCGTGGTATAAGAGCAGGATATGCAAAATATGAAACCTTCCCTGTTTGGAATCTTCCACTTGATCATTCTGTAAATCTTGCATATGAAGCGGCAACAGCAGATTTGAATGATGTTAATATGATAGATCCATATCACCTAAAGGCATATGGTATAACCACTGTAAACTACAATCGTGATGTTGAAATATATCCGGTCCTTAATGCAATATTTATGAAAATATATGGAAGCAGTCCATATGCCTCTCCAACAGATATGGGAGTTAACATGGCTGGTAATTGCATTTTTGATGATGATGCATGCAGACAGGCATCCCGTCAGGAAATAATTCGTCGTTATTATGAAGCAGTAGTTGGTGTTGCAGAAGGCAAGCGTGAACAGGAAGAAGTCAACAAGATAGAGCTTCTTATGAATCAGGAAAATCTTACAGTAAGTGACAGACCAACAGTTAAGCCTGCATTGGTACATGCTGAGAGCACAGGACATCCTGCAGTGGCTATTCAGCTTGATGACGATACAATTATTACAGGAAAAACAGGTGATTTACTAGGTGCAAGTGCTTCTGCATTGTTAAATGCCCTTAAAGTACTTGCAAATATACCTCATGAGGTAAAAATACTTTCGCCTGAATCAATTGCTCCTATTCAGAAATTAAAGACACAGTATCTTGGAAGTAAAAATCCACGCCTTCATACAGATGAGGTTCTGATAGCGCTTTCAGCAACGGCAGCGGTTAATGATATTGCAGCTATGGCACTTGAACAGCTTTCTAAGTTAAAGGGCTGTCAGGTACATTCAAGTGTAATTCTTTCGGCAGCAGATTACAGTACATTTAAGAAAATAGGATGTGATGTTACATCTGAGCCAAAAACAGAATAAATACCGAATGTGCAAAACTTGATTAACCAACAATACATTACTATATTTTTCTATTGCATATAATTAATATATGTTTTTTAGAATAACCATAGTTTAAAACTATGGTTATTTTAGTTTAAAAAATATTATACATATCCTGATTTATAATGTATACTACTAGTTATCAAAAAAGTATTATTTTACATATAGATGAAAGGGTTTTAAGTATGAAAATAATTGATATATTAAACACAGATAAAATGTCACTTTCTTTTGAGGTTTTTCCACCTAAGAAAGAGACTTCATTTGAAAGTGTAAAAGCAGCAACCGAGGAAATAGCTGCTTTACAGCCTTCATTTATGAGTGTTACCTATGGTGCAGGCGGTGGAACCAGTGAGTATACTCTTGCTGTTGCAAGAAATATCAAGGACAAATATAACGTACCTACACTTGCACATCTTACATGCGTATCTTCAAGCAGAGAAACAATACAGAACAGGATCCACGATTTAAAAGAAAGTGGAATTTTAAATGTAATGGCTCTTAGAGGAGATTTAACTCCTGAACTTGAAGGAACAGACAGAAGTAAATGGGATTACAGATATGCAATAGAGCTTATACAGGAATTAAAGAAAGAAGGCTGCTTCTGCATAGGTGCTGCATGTTATCCTGAGGTTCATCCTGAGAGCAGTACTCAGAAGATAGATATTCAGTATTTGAAGGAAAAGGTCGATGCCGGCGTTGACTTTTTAACAACACAGATGGTATTTGACAATAATCTTTTCTTCAATTTCCTCTATAAAATAAGAGAGGCTGGTATTACAGTTCCTGTTTTACCCGGTATTATGCCTATAACCAATGAAAAACAGGTTGAGAGAGCAATCAAGCTTTCCGGAGCATTTATGCCGCAGAGATTTCGTGCAATGGTTGATAAATTTGGTTCAAACCCTGAAGCTATGAAACAGGCAGGAATAGCATATGCTACAGACCAGATAATAGATTTATATGCAAATGGTATCACAAATGTTCATGTATATTCAATGAACAAGCCTGACATAGCCAAAGGTATACAGAATAATCTTTCAAATATTCTGGGAAAAGAATTTTAGCGAGGATTTATATGGCTGAAAACACAATATTTATCAAAAAATATTCAGCAGATGATAAAAGATTTGAAATAAACAGTAAAGAAGTTTGGCGATACGCGGGTTATTCCGGTATCGCTGCTTCTGTTGACAGTGAACTGCAAAATGTATATGATCAGATGATAAAAGAATTAGAGGGAAAATTTGCCTATAAAGTATGCTATAGGCGAATGGAGATTGAATGGTCAGATGATATGCCCCTTCTTCCTTTTCCATCACAATCCAAAAATCTGGCAAAATGTCTTAAAGGAAGCAATGAGATAGTCATTTTTGCGGCAACCATAGGTCTTGAGATTGACAGGTACATAGCAAAATATCAAAGATTTTCTGCTACCAAGGCACTGCTTATTCAGGCATATGGTGCAGAGAGAGTTGAATGTCTATGTGATGTTTTCTGCTCAGAGATAAGGGATGAAGCGGCAAAACAGGGATTATCCTGCTCAGCAAGATTTTCTCCGGGATATGGAGATTTACCTTTGGAAAAACAGAAGGATTTCTTCAGACTGTTAGACTGTAACAGACAAATAGGAATTTCTCTCAATGAAAGTCTTTTGATGACACCGTCAAAATCTGTTACAGCAATATTTGGATTAGGCTCATGTCTTGGTGAAAAAACAGAGCATAAGTGCAGTAACTGCGCAAAAACAGACTGTGAATATAGAAATAAGTAATAAATATAAAAACATAAGGAATGGTAAATAAATGAACGTTTTAGATTATTTAAAAGAAAACCTTGTTTATCTTGATGGTGGAATGGGTACTCTTTTGCAAAAAAGAGGCTTGCAGCCGGGAGAGTTGCCGGAAAGATGGAATCTGTCACACCCTGATGTGATTGTTGATATACAGAAGTCATATTTTGATGCCGGCACGAATATTATATGCACCAATACTTTTGGAGCAAATTCGTTAAAATTCGATGATGAGGAGCTTGAGAATATAATAAGGGCAGCAGTGGAAAATGCAAGAACAGCAAGGGATACAAGCTGTGGAAAACAGGAAAAATTTATTGCCCTTGATATAGGTTCAATGGGAAAGCTTCTCAAGCCTTATGGAGACTTTGAATTTGAAGATGCAGTCAATGTCTATGCAAAGACTGTAAGACTTGGAGCAAAATATGGTGTTGATCTTATATATATCGAAACAATGAATGACAGCTATGATACAAAGGCAGCTCTTCTCGCGGCAAAGGAAAACTGCGATTTGCCTGTATTTGTATCAAATGCTTATGGTGAAGATGGTAAGCTTATGACAGGTGCTACACCTGCTGCCATGGTAGCAATGCTTGAAGGTATGCACGCAGACGCCATAGGAGCTAACTGCTCATTAGGTCCTAAACAGTTAAAATCAGTTGTAGAGGAATACCTTGAATATGCTTCTGTACCTGTATTATTAAAGCCTAATGCCGGACTTCCAAAGAGTGAGAATGGCAAAACTGTATATGATGTTTTGCCTGATGAATTTTCTGATGATATTCTGGAATATGTAAAAGCCGGAGTCAGAATAGTAGGAGGCTGTTGTGGAACTACTCCTGACTATATTGCAGCAAGTGTTGAGAAAACCCAAAATGTACCCCCTAAAAAAGTTGAAAATAAAAATAGAACACTTATAAGTTCATATACCCATGCGGTTGAATTCAAGGATTCTCCAATACTCATTGGTGAAAGAATAAATCCTACCGGTAAAAAGAAATTTAAAGAAGCCCTTAGAAACAATGATATTGACTACATTCTTGGAGAAGGACTCACCCAGCAGGAAAAGGGTGCTCATGTACTTGATGTGAATGTCGGTCTTCCTGAAATTGATGAAGTTGAGATGCTCAAAAAAGTTACATTTGAACTTCAGGCAATAATTGATCTCCCCTTACAGATTGACACAACAGATGTTATTGCCATGGAAACTGCACTTCGCAGATATAATGGCAAAGCTATGATCAACTCAGTTAATGGTAAAGCAGAAGTAATGAAAGAGATATTTCCACTTGTTCAAAAATATGGCGGACTCGTAGTATGTCTTACGCTTGACGAGGATGGAATACCTGAGACAGCCGAGAGAAGAGTAGAAATAGCCAAGAATATCATTCGCACAGCAAAAAGCTATGGCATAGAGAAAAAGGATCTTATTTTTGATACTCTTGCAATGACAGTAAGTGCTGACAAAAATGCTGCACTTGCAACTCTAAAGTCTCTTAATATAATCAAAAATGAGCTAGGATGTCACACTTCACTTGGTGTTTCAAATGTGTCCTTCGGATTGCCAAACAGAGAGATTATTACAGCAGCTTTCTTTACTCTTGCAATGGAAAACGGACTTTCAGCGGCGATTATGAATCCTAATTCTGCCGAAATGATGAAGAGCTACTATTCGTTTAAGGCATTGCACGGAATAGATGATAATTGTACCGATTATATTGAGAGTATTGGAAAATATGCTTCTGTTGCTGTTGCAGCAGCATCGCAGGACGCAAAAGCTGCCCAAACCTCCGGTGATTCAGAATTTAAAAGTGAATTGCAAAGAGCCATTGTTAAGGGATTAAAGGAGCAGTCAGCCACATTGACATTAAAGCTACTTGAAACGGAAAGCCCACTTGATATTGTAAATAACCAGATTATCCCTGCACTTGATATAGTAGGAAAAGGCTTTGAGAATAAGACAATGTATCTTCCACAGCTTCTTATGAGTGCAGAAGCAGCCCAGAGTGCTTTTGAAAAGATAAAGGCTAAAATGAGTGAAAGCTCAGAACAAAATGTAAGCAGAGGCAAATTTGTAATAGCTACTGTTCATGGAGACATTCATGACATTGGTAAAAATATTGTTAAGCTTATTCTTGAAAACTATGGTTTTGATGTCTATGACCTTGGAAAAGATGTGCCGCCGGAAGTCGTTGTAAATGCAGTAATAGAACAAAATGCACCATTAGTTGGATTAAGTGCATTGATGACAACCACTGTACCGGCAATGGCAGAAACCATAAAACAGCTTCGCGAAAAAGCTCCATGGGCAAAAGTCGTAGTAGGTGGAGCAGTACTTACACAAGAATACGCAGATAGCATAGGTGCAGATTTCTACGCAAAAGATGCCATGGCTACAGTAAGATATTCTGTTGAACAGATTTAACAATGGGGACGTTTCTTTTGCAACGGGGACGTTTCTTCCGCTTCGAACATAGCCCTTTTGTTATGATGAAGTTTTTGATTGCTTAATAATTCGATTAATAATCCCACAGGGAGTGCCTGTTAGACGATTTATTTGTCTGATTGACACTCCTTTTTGGTGTATCAATAGAATAAACAAATTCTATTTTATGCATATATGTTATGTCCCCAAAGTGCACAAAGCAAAAGGGCTATCTTCGAAGCAAAAGAAACGTCCCCAACGCAAAAGGGCTATCTTCGAAGCAGTAGAAACGTCCCCAACGCAAAGGGCTATCTTCGAAGCAGTAGAAACGTCCCCAACGCAAAGGGACTATCTTCGAAACAAAAGAAACGTCCCCAAACGCAAAAAAAGTATTGACATTCTACTGATTATACTGTATATATAACATATAAACAGTTTGAACTGATAATCAAATATAAAGAAATGGAGCTGAAACTTTATGAAGTTAAGTCAAAATTCAGGAGTTGCAATCTATCAGCAGATTGCAGATCAATTTAAAGAAGATATACTGACAGGACGATTAAAGCAAGGTGAATATATGCCATCTATCAGAGGTTTGGCTAAGGATTTGAAGATTAGCGTTATTACAACAATGAAGGCATATGAGCTACTGGCACAGGAAGGCTTGATTACAGCTGTTCAGGGAAAGGGCTATTATGTAAATGCCCAGGATTCGGAAATGCTATATGAGCAGCATCTTAGAAAAGTAGAGGATTCTTTAAATGAAGCAATAGCAGCAGCAAGTCTGATTCAGATGACTGATAGCGAACTCATAAATACTTTACAAATGTTACTGAATATGAAAGATACAAAGTAAAAAAACATATATTAATGAGAAAGGCATGGTTTTTAATTATGAATCAAGAGTATGTATTAGAAGGAAAAAATATTTATAAAAAATTGAAAAAGTTTGAACTTAATATTGAAAAAATTCGTATTCCAAAAGGATTTGCAACGGCATTGATTGGAGAAAACAGTGCTGGTAAAACCACTTTGATAAACATTTTAGCTGGTATTCGTCTTGATTATTCAGGTGAGTTATCATTCTTTGGAAAATACAATGCACAAGACAGAGAAGAAAATCCAATTGTAAAAGAAATGATTGGCTACACAGGCACTTCCAATTACTATTTGCCACATTGGACAATCAGCCAGATAGAGGAAATAAACAAGCTGCTTTTTCAAAAATTTGATTTGAACCGTTTTCGTACATTATGTGATGAAATGGCAATATCATCAGATCAGGGATTTGAAAAAAATAAAAAAGTATGTGCCCTATCTGATGGTACCAGAATGAAGTTGATGTTAGCAAATGTACTTGCAAGAGACACAAATCTTTTATTATTAGATGAACCGGCTTCACCACTCGATCCTTTAATGCGTGATAAATTGTGTGATTTGATACGTCAGTATTTAGAAGCAGGAAATGGCGAAAACACCGTTTTCTTCTCGACCCATAATATATCAGATATGGAAAATGTTACAGACTATGCGATTATCATGTCACATGGCAAAATAATAGAAGAGGGATTTGTTGAAGATCTGAAAGAAAAATATATATGGATCAGAGGCAATGCTGAAGATTTACCAAAAGCACAAGATGCAATGTTTTCGATTCAGACAAATCCGTATGGATTTGAGGGACTTTGCCTTGCTGAAAATCTTGAAAAATTGGTTGGAATAGATGTTCAAAAAGATATTGCATCACTTTATCAGATTTCAGTTGAAATCATGAAAAAGAACTCATTGATAAAAATGTAATTTGACAGTTTTCAGAAAGGCATGGTTATTATTATGAAAATCAGGAGATATATGGCACTTGCGTCATTTCATTACAAGCTGATTGCATTTTTGGTCACACCAATTGTATATCTTGGCGCAATGGCTTATTTTAATAATTTTGAATTAACTCTAAGCATTATTTTTAGGATAATGGTTTATTCATGTTTGTTAATGATTGATCTTTGGATGGATTATTACTTATTTCATGGCATTACAGGAAAAAGACAGATGGAAATCCTGAAATCTGCATATCACGGACTAAACATTTTAAATGATGGTCTTTTGATTGATAAAATAAGAAGATTTTTGGAATTATTTCTTTTGACAGTCTTCTCACAGTATACAGGTATGGTCCAAAGGGAAATCATTCAAATACCAATATTTATTTTTTACTTATTAGAAACTGTTGTTATATATTGTCTATTAGAAATCATGGTGTTTTTTGCCAGAAAATCCACTGGCTTTGTAGTATCTTTCTTCATTTGTATGGTAACAATGCTACTGTCTATAATTATCCAGATTTCTATGATTTCGATTGTGTCATTTGATTTAGAATACATTGTATTAATCATTTTTCTTGTAGTGGCCACTGTTGTTTCAGTCTTTACACACAAATATATGATGAACAAAATTTATGATGGAAAATATGATGAAAGAAGGGAAAAGTAATGAGAAAAGATTTGAAAACATTTTTTAATTTATCCAAGTATGCAATAGGATATAAGTCAAATCTGGTTATGTCAATAGTCTTTGGAGTAGTAGGATTAATATGGGATATATGTTCCTTCTTTTCTCCGGATATGTTTTTAAACGGATTTGATGCAGGAGCATATTTTATGATATTGGCTGGTGCCACCTTTTCACAGACATCATTTACTGTGATTTATTCAGGAATAGGTGCTTCATCAAAAGAATACAGAAACATTTTACTAAAATACAGCACTATTATTATGACTATTTTTTCCTTATCCGGTATTACTTTATCACTGTTCATTCACTTTGCATCAGTGACAAGAACACCTGATATTTTACCTAAAATCAGCTTTACACTGATTCAAATAGGTCTATTTGCATTTTATATTCAGGCTTATTTTGCCATAGCATATAAAATTTATGCATTATCTTCAGCCTTTTTTATTCTAATAATCATTCCTTTGATGTTTATTGGAACGTATTTTGACTTATTTAATAAAATGAGCTCATTTTCAGTTGTCATGGCTACAATTCTCTGCTATGCACTTACAATACTTGGTACAATATCATATTATGTTATTGCAAAACTTTTGTACAAAAAACCATTTGACTCCCAAGCCTTTCGAGTTGCTATTGCAAAGGCTTCAAAATAAGAATGAGGATATCTTCCTTTTGGATACCCAAAAGGAAGATTACATTTTAAAATATCCTGCAATCAACCTTTTTGGGTTTATTTTCATAGTCAAAAAGATATAGTGGAAGATGATTACTATAATCATTATTCCACTTTTTATCTTCATCAGGCATAATGATCATGTGCTCTTTTGCAGATTTTATCCTGTCAGCATAGTCTTTTGCAGAAGTAAGGGGTGTATCAAACGCAACACCAAAATGACGCTCTTTTCCATAATTCCGGGCTAAATGTATATCAGAGCCTGCAGTCATTACTATATTGTGCTTCTGTGCATATCTGTATGCCAAAGCATTCTGTTCAGGAGTATTAAAGGAATTTCCCACCTCCCATGCATCACACTGAAACGGATGAAGATATACTTCTGATAAATAATCCCTCTCTCTGAAAGGATGAGCCTGTACCACCAGACCCCCAGCCTCATTAATCTTATTATAATGTGTTATATGATCCCATGAAAGCATATCAGGATTATCCAGTAACCATTCTTTATCTAATCCATATACAAGAAATTCATCACCGTTAAAATTACATTCCCATCCAAAAAATACAGAAAATCCCTGCTTATCGCCTTCTTCCTTAGCCTCTTCATATCCTTTACAGAAAAGATTTATTCTTTCTTTCCAAGAAAGATTTTCGGGTACCCCGCAGTTACCATTAAAAAAATGATCAGTGACAAATATACCACTAAAGCCTAATTCTTTATAAAGAGAGATATATTCATTTCCCTTACTTTTGCCACAGGCACTTGCTGTGGATGTATGCAGATGTGTTTCATATATATACTTATTTTCCATTTTACATAACTTGCCTTTCTGTTTTAGTTGTATTAAAATATCTGTAAATAATTGTAACTATTTTTAACCATAGTTATTATACAATAAAAAGACAAGAGGATAAATATGAAAAAGAAAAAAAGACTTAATATCTGCCTGGCAGGAAGTATTATATTATGCATTTTTTTGATACTCGCTACCATAGCAACCATTTCAATTATAGCAGGATACTTTGGAGCATATCCCAACATAGGAGATATTAAAACCGACTGGCTATTTTGGTTAGTTACCACCCTGATTGCAATATTATCATTATCAGTGATATTCTGGATTGGCATAATAATGGTATATCTGTCTTCACAACAATTAGGAATAAAAGTCAGGGTATTAGGAATTGTTTTTGGTCTTATACCGATTGCAAATCTTGTTATGCTTGGAAAGATTATCAGAATATCATTTTCAGAAGCGGTATTTGAAAAAAGAAAAATAAAGCTGAATGAAAAAAGAAAAGATTTGAAGATATGCAATACACGTTATCCGATTTTAATGGTTCATGGAGTATTTTTCAGAGATTTTGAGCATTTTAATTACTGGGGAAGAATACCTGAAGAGCTTACATACAATGGTGCTACTGTATTTTATGGAAATCATAATAGTGCGGCAGCAGTTATGGATAGTGCCAAGGAGCTCGCTCAGAGAATAAAAGAGATAGTACAGGAAACTAACTGTGGCAAGATAAACGTAATTGCTCATTCAAAGGGTGGACTTGATATGAGAGCAGCAATAGCAACAACTGACATTGCTCCATATATAGCATCTCTTACTACTATAAACACTCCACACAGAGGATGTGAGTTTGCAAACTATCTTTTACACAAAATACCAGAGAAACAACAGTTAGCAGTGGCAGACAGCTATAATAAGGCAGCCGCCAAATTAGGAGATACCAATCCGGACTTTTTATCAGCTGTAAATGACCTTACCTCCGAAAGCTGTAATGAATTTAACACTAAAGTATTTAATAATCCTAATGTATATTATCAGTCAGTCGGATCAAAACTCAATCGCAGTACCTCTGGAAGATTTCCACTTAATTTTACATATCATCTGGTTAAGCTGTTTGATGGAAGCAATGATGGACTTGTAGGTGAAAACTCATTTCCATGGGGTTCTGATTTTAAAATGTTGAATACCAGAAAAGCAAGAGGTATTTCGCATGGTGATATGATTGATTTAAATAGAGAGAATATAAAAGATTTTGATGTAAGAGAATTCTATGTTCAGTTAGTTGCAGATTTAAAGAGTAAAGGGTTCTAAATGTCATCCAAATATTAGTTCTGAAAATTTGTTCTATTTTTAATACAAAAGTTCTTGCAAATCCAAACATTTATTTGTATAATAAATTTGGAGGACAAACAGATGTGCGAAATGAACCAATTTGAATTAATAGAAGAAATGTCTTTGGAAAAAAAGCTTGAAATCCTTTCGGATGCTGCTAAATATGATGTTGCATGTACCTCAAGCGGAGTAGACAGAAAAGGTAAAGAGGGATACTTGGGAAATTCAGTGGCAGCAGGTGTATGCCATACCTTTGCCGCTGATGGCAGATGTGTTTCGCTTTTAAAGATTCTTATGACTAATCACTGTGTTTATGACTGTAAGTATTGTAAGAACAGAAAAAGCAATGACGTTGAAAGAGCTACTTTTTCTCCGGAAGAAATATGCAAACTTACAATTGAATTTTATAAAAGGAATTATATTGAAGGTCTGTTTTTAAGCTCAGGCGTAATCAAAAACCCGAATTATACTATGGAAAAAATGTGTGAAGCACTGCGTATGCTTCGCGAAGAATACAAATTTAACGGATATATTCATGTAAAAACAATTCCAGGTGCATCTGAAGAGTTGATTTATTCTGCCGGACTTTTAGCGGACAGAATCAGTATAAATATGGAGTTACCTACCCAGCAGAGTCTTCAAAAACTGGCTCCAAACAAAACAATGACTAATATTATAAAACCTATGAATCAGATTTCAGGTACCATCGCTGCACATCGACTTGCTATTGGCAAATCTGCCCGAATGGAGCGAGCGGGAATTAACAATCATTTAGTTCATAGTATTTGGGGAGAGAAACAGGATAGAATTGAAGGAAGTAATGAAAGCTATGATAGTATTAAAAATTCTTTAATGGTCGGAAAGAATTCCTTTATGTATCCCGCCGATAACAGAGACTTAAAGCTGAAAAGACCCTTTGCACCCGCTGGTCAAAGTACGCAGATGATAATTGGTGCAACTGATGAAACTGATTTGGAATTGATAAGGACTACCCAGAGTCTTTATCAGAGCTTTGATTTAAAAAGAGTATTTTATTCAGGATATATTCCTTTAAATGAAGATGACAATCTTCCACAAATAGGTACTCCTGTTCCTTTACTAAGAGAGCATCGTTTATATCAGGCGGATTGGCTTTTAAGATATTATGGTTTTTATGCAAATGAGCTGTTAGATGAAAAAATGCCTTACTTTGATAATAGAATTGACCCCAAATGTAATTGGGCATTAAAAAATCTTGATATTTTCCCTGTTGAAGTCAATACAGCCTCTTATGATGTATTGCTTCGTGTGCCCGGAATCGGACCAACAGGAGTTAAAAAAATAATGAGCGCCAGAAGATATTCCAAACTTAATTTCCAAATGCTCAAAAAAATGGGGATAGTTTTGAAAAGAGCTCAATACTTTATTACCTGTAATGGTCATATGATGTATAGCTTTCCAATCGAACAGAGATTTATAAGAAATCGACTTATCGATGTTGATTCTGTTGACTGCATGAAGATAGAAGGTAAGGATATGCAGTATAAGCAGCTAAACCTGTTAACAGATTTTGGATTGGGAGTCAATTAAATGGAGCGATTTTATGATAGTTTATTCTTGTATTAATGAATGGTATGCAATGCTTACCTGCATATATGAAGCGTGGTCAAGCAAAAATGGTTATAAAAATATTCGACTGGAGCTTGAGCCAATTGAGCAGTATACTTTATTTGATGAATATCATCACGTAGATGCAGATATAGATAAAGCCGAAAGTGTTATTCAAGCCGTAAATAAAAAAATATCTCCTTATTTTTATAACAAGATGGCATATTGTTCCATGGCATATGAAAAAGATGTTTTAGATAATATTTTTCATATGATGATTTTAGGATTTACCTATGGAACAGAGACCTTAAATATGTTTCATTTTAGAGATGTTATGCGAAATCGTGAAATAAGTACCCGCCTTGGACGAGAAATATGCAAATTTAAAGAGATAATTCGTTTTCACGAAATAGGGAATAATGTATATGTGGCTCATGTAGAACCCAAAAGCAAGCTGGTAGTAGCGTTAGGACCTGCTATTGAAGACAGAATGCCTTCTGAACATTGGATGATTATTGATGATATTCACAGGGAAGCTGTAATACATCCAAAAAATGAACCATTTTATTTAAAACAGCTAAGTGACCTTGAATTTACCAGATTACTGGAAACAGAAAAGGAAAATGATAACTATACTGATTTATGGAAGGTATTTTTTGATTCAATTGCAATAGAGGAGCGTACCAATAAGCGTTGTCAGGATAATCTGATGCCTATTTGGACAAGAAAGCATGCAATTGAATTTTATCATGAGATTAAAAAAGCTTAAAAGAAAGAGGTAGAAGTATATATGATAAATATATTATGTTTTGGCGATTCAAATACATATGGATATAATCCGGCAAACGGGATGCGTTATTCAGAAGATGTAAGATGGACAGGAAAATTACAGTCCCTTTTGGGTAAAGAGTATCATGTAATTGAAGAAGGCTGTAATGGCAGGACAACTGTATTTGATGATCCGTTTGAGGAATGGAAAAAGGGAGCAGATTATCTCAAGCCATGTCTCAATACACATAAGCCATTAGATATTGTAATTATGATGCTGGGAAGCAATGATTTAAAAAAATATTTTAATGCATCCGCAGAACAGATAGCACAGGGGGCTGAAATTCTTGTAAAAGAAATTATCAGCTTTACTGATTTGAAACAGGGATTTGTTCCCAAAATTATATTAGTATCACCACCTGAAATCGGATCTGATATATTGACTTCCGATTTTGCGAGAAGTTTTGATGAAACAGCAATAACACGTTCAAAGGAATTTCCAAAATATTACAAGGAAGTAGCAGATAGAAATGGTTGTATATTTTTTAATGCTGCACAGTATATTAAACCCTCAAAGATTGATTCCTTACACTTAGACCCTGGCGCTCATGAAATATTTGCCAAAGAACTTTCTTTATTAATTAAAAAATCGTGATAATCTGTTTTAAATGTGGTACAATATGCATTGGTCTGCAAAAAATTAATTTTTCCGGACCAATTACCACATTTATTTTTATATTTGAAAGGTCTAGTTATTATTATGAGTAACACAAAAAATGCAAAAAAATCATTTCTTATTCAAGGAAGTATACTTGCCGGAGCAGGAATAATAACTAAAATAATTGGATTTATTTATAGGATTCCTATGAGTAATCTTCTCGGAGACAGAGGTAATGGTATATATACTGTTGCTTTTGGAATCTATAATATAGCATTAACCCTGTCTTCATATAGCATGCCTCTTGCAGTGTCCAAGCTTGTTGCGGCAAGACTTGCAAAAGGAGAAACACAAAATGCAAAGAGAATATTTAAGGATGCTCTCCTTTTCTCTATCTTTATGGGATTGATTGCGTGTAGTGCCTTATATTTCGGTGCAGATGTTTTTGAAATCTTATATAAAAGACAGGGACTTGCAAAACCGCTTAGAATACTTGCACCAACAACATTTGTAGTTGCACTTCTCGGTACCTTTAGAGGTTATTTTCAGGGACATCACAATATGGTACCGACTGCAATATCACAAATAATTGAACAGATAATCAATGCAATTGTCAGTGTTGCTGCTTCTTATGGATTTATCAGAATGTATGCTGAGAGTGATATGGTATATGCATATGGTGCTTCGGGTGGAACCATGGGTACACTTATGGGGGCACTTATTGCTTTAGTTTACTTTGTGATACTGTATATAACCACAAAATCTGACACAGCTGAAATACAAACAAGTGATAACTCATCATTAGAAAATCATAAATCTGTATACAGGGCTATTATTTTTACAATGCTTCCGATTATATTAAGTCAGACGATTTATCAGATTGGATATACAATTGACGATATCTTATATGGAAATATCTGTGCTATAAAACAGATGTCTGAAGAAGTGTCAAGCTCCCTTCAGGGTGTATTTAATACACAATATAATCAGATGATAAATTTACCGGTAGCAATTTCTACAGCAATGGCAAGTTCTACTATACCCAGTATGGTCAGTTCAAAACAAAAAGGACACAAAGCAGAAGTACATGAAAAAATTACTATGGTAATAAAAGTGAATATGCTCATAGCATTTCCTTGTATGGTTGGAATGGCAGTATTATCAACCCCTATTATAAAGATTTTGTTTTTCAGGCTTACAACCTATCAGGTGGTTGCTTCAAACTTACTGCTTTATGGTTCAAGTGCAATTGTATTTTATGCACTCTCTACTATAACAACTGCTATATTGCAGGGAAATGATCACATGAAACTTCCATTGAGACACTGTGCTGTTTCTCTTGCAATTCATATTGCATTATTAGCAGGACTGCTATATTATACCGATTTATCAGTATACGCACTTGTAATAGCAAATGTAACCTTTCCTTTAGTGGTCTGCCTTCTTAACTGTGTTCAGATTTCGAAAAGAGTTGGATATTCATTTAATATTGGTGTACTTTTTGCCAGACCTTTTATAGCTTCATTTATTATGGGAATATTTACTTTTATTTCTTATCATCTTATATACCGACTTACCGGATTAATTATTATTGCAACAGCAATATCAGTTATTGTAAGTATAGTATGTTACTTTATTTTATTGCTTAAGCTTAAATGCCTGACAAAGGAAGAGCTTTGTCAGCTGCCATTTGGCAGAAAGATAGCCTCAAAGTTATTATAAGGTTACTGTACACATAGTGTTTGACAAATAACTATATATTGCGTATAATGATTTCATATTTGTAAATGCATTGAAAAGAACAAGTAGTTTTTATGATAAATCTACAGAGAGTAGCCGGTTGATGAGAGGCACAGATGGAAATAGAAACGAATACCTCTTGGAGCAGCGCACCCAAATTAATGTATTATTAAGAGTAGGCTGTGACGTTTACCCCATACGTTATAATGGGAGAGTATCAATGATAATGATTTTGGTACTTAATAAGCTGTAAAACGTGAGTTTTGCAGGAATAAAGGTGGTAACACGTGGTAAAATATCTCGTCCTTTAGAGAAGCTTTTCTCTAAAGGACTTTTTGCATTTATGAAAAAATATATCAAAAAGGAGAAAACTATGAAATTATATGATGAATTAGTAGCAAGAGGACTTATTGCCCAGGTAACAGATGAAGATGAAATCAAAGAACTTATCAACAATGGTAAAGCTGTTTTCTACATTGGATTTGACCCTACAGCTGACAGCTTGCATGTAGGTCATTTTATGGCACTTTGCCTCATGAAGAGACTTCAGATGGCTGGCAACAAACCAATAGCTCTTATTGGTGGTGGTACAGCTATGATCGGTGACCCATCAGGAAAAACTGATATGCGTAAAATGATGACAAAAGAGACCATCGCCCATAATGTTGAGTGTTTCAAAAAGCAGATGAGCCGTTTTATCGAATTTGGTGAAGATAAAGCTATGCTTGTTAACAATGGTGACTGGTTATTAGATCTCAACTATGTTGATGTTCTTAGAGAGATTGGTCCTCATTTCAGTGTAAACAGAATGCTTTCTGCAGAATGTTACAAGCAGCGTATGGAAAGAGGTCTTAGCTTCTTAGAGTTTAACTACATGATAATGCAGAGCTTTGACTTCTACACATTATTCCAGAAATATGGTTGCAATATGCAGTTTGGTGGTGATGACCAGTGGAGCAATATGTTAGGTGGTACAGAGCTTATCAGACGTAAACTTGGTAAAGATGCCTATGCTATGACAATTAATCTTTTACTTAACTCAGAAGGTAAGAAAATGGGTAAGACAGAGTCAGGTGCTGTATGGCTTGATGCTGAGAAAACTTCTCCATATGACTTCTTCCAGTATTGGAGAAATGTTTCTGATGCCGATGTTATCAAATGTCTCAAAATGCTCACATTCCTTCCGTTAGAAGAAATTGAAGCTATGGAGAAATGGGAAGGCAGTGAACTTAACAAAGCAAAAGAAATCCTTGCATTTGAACTTACTCAGCTCGTTCATGGTACAGAGGAAGCAAACAAAGCAAAAGAAGCTGCCGCTGCATTATTTGCAGGTGGCGGAAATAGTGCAAATATGCCTAAGACAGTCCTTGCAGAGGATAATTTTGCAGACGGAAATATAGATATTCTTACATTACTCGTCACTGCCGGTATGACAGCATCAAAATCAGAAGCCAGACGTGCAGTAGAACAGGGTGGTGTTTCTGTAAACGGCGAAAAGGTTACTGATGCCAAAGCAGTTTTTGCTAAAGAAGCCTTCAATGATGAATTCATTTTAAAGAAGGGTAAAAAGAGCTTCCAGAGAATTACTCTCTAATATGTAACCGAAACCTGTTACAGTAACCGAAACCTTATCATTATTAAAATTAGCTTGACTAGTTAGTTTTAATAATGATATAAATTAACTATGATTGTGTTTAAAACTAAATTTTTTGCAGTCACAATTAATCAGCAATACATATGAAAGGATTCTTTGATAATGTCAACTTTACAAGATCTTGAAAATGCCATGCCTGTCGCGCCGTTAAAATTAGTTGTATTAAACAGTGCTGCTGAGCTTGGTAATAAGGTAAATGATTATCTTGTTGATTTCAGAAGCAAGATACACAATGTGTATAATGGGGATCCAGCTTTCCAGGGATATCAGGAGAACGATTATCTTTTAGATTTTTCATGTCCACGATTTAACAGTGGAGAGGGAAAAGCAGTTTTAAATGAAACAGTACGTGGTAAGGATTTATTTATCTTAGTCGATGTATGCAACCACAGTCTTACTTACAAGATGAACGGATATGTTAATCACATGTCTCCTGATGATCATTACCAGGAATTAAAGAGAGTGATTGCTGCTGCAAATGGCAAAGCTCATCGAATTAATGTAATAATGCCTTTCTTATATGAAGGTCGTCAGCATAGAAGAACGGGAAGAGAGTCTCTTGACTGTGCTTATGCATTTGAAGAATTAACAGAGATGGGTGTTTCAAACTTCATTACATTTGACGCACATGATCCTAGAATTCAGAATGCTGCACCATTGAGCGGATTTGACAATTTTACTGCTCATTATCAGTTTACCAGAGCTTTGTTACATTCAGAAAACGATCTCATTCTTGACAAAGATCATGTTATTGTTATTTCTCCGGACGAGGGAGCTCTTGATAGAGCAATCTATTTCTCAACAATGCTTGGAGCAGATACAGGTATGTTCTACAAGAGAAGAGATTATTCTACAATTGTTAATGGAAAAAATCCAATAGTTGCACATGAATTTTTGGGCAATGATATAGAAGGAAAAGATATTATCATTATTGATGATATGATTTCTTCCGGAGATAGTATGATTGACACATCAAAACAGCTCAAGGCTATGAAGGCTAAGAGAGTATTTATTTGTACTACTTTTGGTTTATTTACAAATGGTCTTGCTTCATTTGATAAAGCCTATGAAGAGGGTGTGTTTGACAAGGTTATTACTACCAATCTTTGCTATCGTCCACCTGAACTCAAAGATAAACCATATTATCTTGAGGCAGATATGAGCAAATTCCTTGCATCAATTATTGATTTTATGAATCATGATCTTTCATTGGAACATATATCAACTCCAACTGAAAAAATTCAGAAGATTCTTGAATTATATAATAACGGTGGCGAGATATATCCTATATAATATTTGCATATATACTTAATCACAAAGCAAATGGCAGTTTTTTTTGTCATTTGCTTTTTTTATATAAAAAAATATGGTATAATATAAATATTGCTTATAATTGGTTTCGGGGCAGACTCCCCTATATATGATATTTACAGATTATTGAAAGGCATGGTAATTTATGAAAAAAACACATCTGCACATTGTGGATAAGGTAAATCCCGGAAGTATAGCAGAAGAACTTGAAATTGAAAAAGGCGATGCACTACTAAAAATCAATGGTGAAGTAATTGAAGACATTTTTGACTATCAATATTATACACAGGAGGAGTATATTGAAGTATTAGTGCGAAAACCTAATGGAGAAGAATGGCTTCTTGAAATAGATAAAGATTATGATGAGGATTTAGGCATTACTTTTGAAAATGGACTTATGGATGATTATCGTTCTTGCCATAATAAATGTATATTCTGTTTTATAGATCAAATGCCAAAAGGGATGCGGGACACTTTATATTTTAAAGATGATGATTCCAGACTTTCATTTTTACAGGGCAATTATGTAACGCTTACAAATATGTCAGATGAAGATATTGACAGAATAATAAAATACAATCTGTCACCTATAAATGTTTCTTTTCAAACTACAAATCCTGAATTAAGATGTAAGATGCTTAATAACCGATTTGCAGGACAGGCACTCGAAAAAGCATGGAAGCTTGCACAGGCTGGAATAATAATGAATGGACAGATAGTTCTTTGTAAAGGAGTAAATGATGGAGAAGAACTTGAACGAAGTATAATGGATCTGTCGAAATATATTCCAAACCTTGAAAGCGTTTCAGTTGTACCTGTTGGTCTGTCGAAATATCGTGATGGCTTATATCCATTAGAACCTTTTACAAAAGAAGATGCCAGACAGGTGCTTTCAATAATTCATAAATGGCAGAATAAAATATACAAAGACCGCAACATACATTTTATTCATGCAAGTGATGAATGGTACATTCTTGCAGAAGAACCATTACCGGAAGAAGACAGGTATGATGGATATCTTCAGTTAGAGAATGGTGTTGGAATGCTCAGGCTATTGATTGATGAATTTGAGGATTCTTTACATTATCTAAAACAAGAAATTAATTCTAACAGCTTTGATATCTCAAAGTACCAAAATAAAACAGTATCTCTTGTCACAGGCCGTCTTGCCTACGGATTTATTAAAGAAATGGCTGATGAACTAATGGAAATAATACCTGATTTTAAGATTAATGTTTATGATATAAGAAATGATTTCTTTGGAGAAATGATTACAGTATCAGGACTTCTTACAGGTCAGGATATTTTGGCACAGCTTAAAGAAAAAGAATTAGGCAACAAAATAATTCTTCCTCAAAATGTTCTTAGAAGTGGCGAAAATGTATTTTTGGATGATATGACAGTCGAAGAACTTGAAAAAGCTTTACAAGTTTCAATAGATATTGTAAAATCAAGCGGGCAGGATTTTATTAATACCATATTAGAAATCTAAATATGGTATGGTTTAGTTATATATGGAATGGAGTCGAATATGGAAAAAACAAATAAAAAACCAATAGTAGCAGTAGTTGGTCGTCCTAATGTAGGTAAATCAACTCTGTTTAATGTGCTTGCAGGAGAAAAAATTTCTATAGTAAAAGATACTCCTGGCATTACCCGTGATAGAATTTATGCAGATATTAACTGGTTAAACTGGAATTTTACCCTCATTGATACAGGTGGTATAGAGCCTGACAGCAAAGATATAATATTATCACAAATGCGCGAGCAGGCTGAGATTGCTGTTGCAACTGCTGATGTTATTATTTTCCTTGTTGACGTTAAGCAGGGACTTGTAGATGCGGATTCAAAGGTTGCTGATATGCTTAGAAGAAGTCGCAAACCTGTTATTCTTGTAGTAAATAAAGTAGACAGTGCCAAAATGGAACCGGATGTTTATGAGTTTTATAATCTTGGAATAGGTGAGCCTATTCCTATTTCTGCGTCAAACAGACTTGGACTTGGAGATATGCTTGATGCAGTTGTAGCTCATTTTAATGAAGATGAACTCGCAGAAGAAGATGATGACAGACCACGTGTTGCGATAGTAGGTAAACCTAATGTAGGTAAATCTTCAATAATAAATAAGCTTTGTGGTGAAAACAGAGTAATTGTATCAGATATTGCAGGAACTACACGAGATGCAATAGATACAGAAGTAATCCACAATGGGAATGAATATGTATTTATTGATACAGCCGGACTTAGAAGAAAGAATAAGATAAAAGAAGAGCTTGAAAAATTTATGATCATTCGTACTGTCAGTGCAGTAGAACGTGCAGATGTAGTGGTTCTTGTTATTGACGCAGAAGAAGGTGTAACTGAACAGGACGCAAAGATTGCAGGTATTGCACATGATAGAGGCAAAGGAATAATCATCGCTGTAAATAAATGGGATGCAATAGAAAAAGATGATAAAACAATCTACCGATTTACTGAAAAGGTCAGAAATATTCTTTCATTTATGACTTATGCAGAAATAGTATTCATTTCAGCATTAACAGGACAACGATTAAATAAGCTCTTTGACACAATAGATATGGTAATAGAAAACCAGTCACTTCGTATTGCAACCGGTGTTGTTAACGAAATAGTAACAGAAGCAGTTGCTTTGCAGCAACCACCTTCTGACAAAGGAAAAAGACTTAAGATTTACTATACCACGCAGGTTGGAGTTAAACCGCCAACATTTGTAGTATTTGTAAATGACAAGGAACTTATGCATTTTTCATATACTAGATACCTTGAAAATAAAATAAGAGAGACATTTGGCTTTAAAGGTACATCCCTTAAGTTTATTATCAGGGAAAGAAAGGATGACAAAAAATAATGATTAGGCTTGTATGTATTTTAATAGGTTATATTTTTGGTTGCTTTCAGACTGCATATATTTATGGCAAAATGCATGGTATTGATATAAGAGAGCATGGAAGTGGCAATGCAGGTACTACCAATTCACTTAGAGTTCTTGGCAAAAAGGCTGGTGCAATTGTATTAATCTGTGACATATTAAAAACAGGTCTGGCAATAATTTTTGTACGAGTTTTGTTCAAAAACAGTCATCCGGATATTATTTACCTGTTATCGTTATATGCAGCTGCCGGATCAATTTTAGGTCACAATTTTCCATTTTATCTTGGATTTAAGGGTGGCAAAGGCATAGCCTGTACGGCTGGTTTAATTTTGTTTTTTCATCCATACTTAATTATTCCACAGGTTATTACATTTTTTGGAACTTTCTTTACAACACATTATGTGTCACTCGGATCACTTTTAGTTCAGATAGTTTTATTGGCAGAAATGATAATTTTAGGTGAAAACGGGGTGTTCAATATGGAGCGTCCTGCACTGATAGAATTATATATCTTAACATTTTTACTTGGTTGCCTTGCATTTTGGGGACACCGCCAAAATATTGACCGTTTGATACATAAAAGCGAAAGAAAAACATACCTGAGTAAAAAAAGTGATAATTAGAATAACATCTTTGAAAGGTAGGAATTAAGTATAATGGCAAATATAGGAATTATTGGAGCTGGAAGCTGGGGTATAGCTTTATCTGTATTGCTCAATAATAATGGACATAACATTACCATATGGTCAGCACATGAAGACACAATAGAAATGCTTGATAAGGAACGTGAACACAAGAGCAAACTTCCAGGTGTAAAGCTTTCAGATGAAATGATTTTTACAACAAATCTTGAAAAAGCAATTAAAGACAAGGATATTCTTGTTCTTGCAGTTCCATCATCATTTACCAGAACAACAGCAAATAAAATGAAAACATTTGTTTCTGACAAACAGATAATTGTAAATGTTGCAAAGGGAATAGAAGAGTCTACATTAATGACTCTTTCCCAAGTAATAGAAGATGAAATACCTCAGGCTGATGTAGCCGTTCTTTCAGGTCCTTCTCATGCAGAAGAAGTAGGACGTGGTATTCCTACTACAATCGTTGTTGGTGCTACATCAAGAAATACTGCAGAATATATACAAAATATATTTATGAGTGATGTTTTCCGCGTATATACAAGCCCTGATGTATTAGGAATTGAGCTTGGAGCTGCTCTTAAAAATGTAGTTGCTCTCGCAGCAGGTATAGCAGACGGTCTTGGATATGGTGATAATACAAAGGCTGCACTTATTACACGTGGTATGACTGAAATCGCAAGACTTGGTATGAAAATGGGTGGCAGATTTGAGACTTTCTGTGGTTTGTCCGGAATTGGTGATTTGATTGTTACATGTGCCAGCATGCATTCCAGAAACAGACGCGCAGGTATACTTATTGGTCAGGGAAAGACAATGAAAGAAGCTATGGATGAGGTTAAAATGGTAGTAGAGGGTGTATTCTCTGCCAAGGCTGCCATGGAACTTGCAAAAAAATATGATGTGGAAATTCCTATCATTGAACAGGTAAACGAAGTATTGTTTAATGGCAAATCAGCCGAGTCCGCAGTAAAAGAACTAATGATAAGAGACAAAAAAATTGAAATTTTTGATGACAGCTGGGATGAATAAATAGTATAGCTAACTATTAACTGAAGATTTGAATTTAAGAAAGGTATGATTAAAAGTATGGCAAATACATCTTTCAATAGTACAAACGATTATGTTGCAAGTGAAGAACTTTTGGCAAGTGTTAATGTTGCAATAGCTCTCAAAAAGCCTCTTCTGATAAAGGGCGAACCTGGTACAGGTAAGACTATGCTCGCACAGGCAGTTGCCAATTCTTTAGGAAAGAAATTGTTTATATGGAATATTAAGTCTACAACCAAAGCTCAGGATGGACTTTATATGTATGATACAATTCAGCGTTTATACGATGGACAATTTGGTGAAGAAGGCGTAAATGATATTTCAAGATATATTAAGCTTGGAAAACTTGGTGAAGCATTTGACAGTGAAGAACAGGTAGTACTTCTTATTGATGAAATTGACAAGGCAGACCTTGAATTTCCAAATGATCTTCTCTGGGAACTTGATCAGATGGAATTTTATATTCATGAAACAAAGCGTACAGTTAAGGCAAAACACAGACCAATAGTTATTATCACTTCTAATGCAGAAAAAGAATTACCGGATGCTTTTCTTAGAAGATGTATTTTCCATTATATTGATTTCCCTAATGAAGAATTAATGGAAGAAATAATTAAGACCCATTACCCAAATGTAGAAGAGAATCTTATGAAGAATGCAATGAGTGTTTTTTATGATATTAGAACAATCCGCGATATAAGAAAAAAACCAAGCACTTCAGAACTTATTGATTGGATAAATGCACTTCAGATAGGTGGAATTTCAGCTGATACATTAAGAGAAAAACTTCCTTTTATTGGCGTAATGGTTAAAAAAGATGAGGATTTAACTGTAGTAAAGCAAGAAATACATTAATATATTCGCTATAGGGGGAATTGCATGTTTGCAAAATTTTTCTATAAATGTAAAGAAAAAGGCCTGAATATTTCTCTTGGTGAATGGCTTGATCTTCAAAATGCACTTGATAAAGGCTTATGTAAAAGTTCGCTCACTGAATTTTATTATGTTGCAAAAATGATATTAGTAAAAAGTGAGACTGATTTTGATAAATTTGATATGGCTTTTGAAGAATGCTTTAAAGGTATTCAAATGGAAACAGAAATTGGCAAAAATATGCTTAAATGGCTGGATAAACCAGATATGGCTGAGCTGTTTCATGAAGAAGAAAAACACTGGCTGAATCAGGTGGAAGATATTCAAGTAGATAAAGATGACGTAGAAGAGAAATTCAGGCAACGTCTTAAGGATCAGGATTCTGAACATAATGGCGGAAGTTTTTGGATTGGAACAATGGGTAAAACTTCTTTTGGCAATACCGGCGGTAATGTAGGCGGAGTGCGTGTAGGTGGTCAGACTGGATACCAATCTGCATTTTCAGTAGTCGGTGCACGTAAATATAGAGACTTTCGTGATGATAAAGTTATTGACAATAGACAGTTCCAGCTTGCTTTTAGAAGGTTGAGACAGTTTTCTACAAAACTTGACATACCTAAGACAGAACTTGATATTGATGGAACAATTGATAAGACCTGTAATAATGGTGGTTATTTGCAGATAGAAATGCAAAAACCAAGAAAAAATGCAGTTAAACTGCTTCTTCTAATGGATAGTGGTGGAACAATGATTCCATACACAACTCTGCTAAATGATCTTTTTCAGGCAGTAAATAAATCAAACCACTATAAAGAAGTAAAGGTTTATTATTTCCAT
Source organism: Lachnospiraceae bacterium (assembly GCA_017424235.1). Taxonomy (GTDB): domain Bacteria; phylum Bacillota; class Clostridia; order Lachnospirales; family Lachnospiraceae; genus COE1. Next base: position 50,272 of record JAFPAQ010000039.1, read on the forward strand.
AACTGCATATATTCTAAATTGTATAAGACACCTGAATGTGAAAACGGTGACTGGATAGATACAGAGTGGCTTTTTAGAAATACAGACAGTGATTATAAAGTGCTTATAGTTGGTGATGCTGCTATGGCACCTGAAGAATTATATTCTGATACAGGAAATTACAGAGGACCAAATGGTGGTCTTTCAGGATATGAATGGTTAAAGCTTGTAAAAAGACATTACAAAAAGGTTGTGTGGATGAATCCTAAGATGGCTCCCGGACGTGCACCTTGGCGAGAAGCTGAAACAGCAGTTAAAGAATTGTTTCCTATGTACAAATTGACTGTAAAGGGATTAAATGAAGCTATGATAAAATTAATGGCTTCAAAATAGGAAAATTGGATGCCGGCGTATCCGAGTACAAGAATTTTCTATGAAAATTTTTGATTAATGACCACTATGCTGTTCCAATTTATTTTAAAGTAAAAAAGCTCATAATAATAGTTGCGACAGCGTAGTGCTGATTGATGCCACCGGGTATCAGTCTTTATACATATTTAAGACCGTATATATGCGGTAGAATGAGAGGATAAAATGGAAAAGAAAGCGCCTGAGAGAAAAGTAAGATTACGTGAAGAGGATGTTTTCTATGTATATGATAAAAGAATCAATAGGTGTATAAAAGAGAATTGTGAAGGTACCGTAAAGTATGGTCTGATTCTTAAAGTAATAATGCCAAATGATGAGACTATGAACAGTTATGAATGTAACAGGTGTCATATGAAATATACACCTTACCCAAATTATGTAAGGTTATCAAAACCTGAAGAAATTGAAATCTACAATAAAGATGAAGTTGCTGTAAGAGACAGGAAGAGAGCAGAAGATGCTGCAAAGGAAGCAGCCAAAAACAGAAAAAAACAGGCATTAAATGGCAGAAAACCAGCTGCAAAAGGATTTGATAAGAGACAGAGAAAACCACGATTTAACGATAAGCAAAATTATAATAATAACCGAAATAGTAATACCTATTATTATGATGACAATAGTCGATATGACAGAGCACATGCCAATCATAGTTCTTATAGTCAATATCCTGACCGCATATGTTATGACAGAGGCGGATATTCAGAAAACAGCTTTGATAATAGTTATCGCAAAAATAATGACTACCGACAGAATTATGATAGAAACGGTTATAACCCTGGCAGAAGAGAGTATAATCAGAATTATACCAACAAACCTTTTAGAAATAGTGATGTAAGACCAGCTGGAAAATCTAATTATACTAAAAGACCTATAATAAATGATTCCTTTGTCAATTCACGTGAAGGTTTCAGAGACTTCAAAGGAAATAACAGACCAGCTCCTAACAGATCAAGTGAAAACAGAGCTACAGGAATTAAAAAAAATATCATTATAAATGATAACAGAAAATATAATGATAAGAGAAGTAATTACAATAGCTATAAAAATGCACCCAAAATTAATGAAAAGAACAATAAGGATGAACAGGACTAAAATAAAGACGGAGGAATAGGTTAATATTCCTCTGTTTTTTGTAATATCCTTTTATTATGATTCATACATTTAATAAGCATAACTATTATCAGTGGATTTTCTTTTGAAAGGAGAATGTATGAATCAGGGATATAGTATATATAGTGATATCAAAACAAGAACAGGTGGAGAGATATACATAGGTGTTGTTGGACCTGTAAGGACAGGGAAGTCAACTTTTATAAAACGTTTTATGGACATAATGGTACTTCCCAAAATCGAAAATGAACATGAGCGCAATCGTACTAGGGATGAACTTCCACAGAGTAGTGGTGGAAAAACCATTACCACTACTGAACCTAAATTTATACCAAAAGAAGCAGCAAGTCTAAAAATAAGTGATGATGTAGACGTAAAAATACGTCTAATAGACTGTGTCGGTTATATGGTAGATGGTGCAGTCGGACATATGGAAGAAAACATTGAACGTATGGTAAAAACACCCTGGAGTACGGAAGAGATACCCTTTACACAAGCTGCCGAATTAGGCACATGCAAGGTAATTCAAAACCACTCTACAATTGGAGTAGTTGTAACTACTGATGGCAGCTTTGGTGAAATCCCTCGTGAAAATTATATTTCAGCTGAAGAACAGACCATTATTGAATTAAAAGAATTAGGAAAACCATTTATTGTTCTGGTTAATACAACAAAGCCTTATGGTACGGAAGCAAAAACTATTGCTGATGAAATAGAAAAAAAATACAATGTCAAAGCACTTCCTGTAAACATAGAACAATTACGAATTGAAGACATAAACACAATTTTGGAACAGGTAATGTATGAATTTCCGATTTCTGTTATAGAATTCTATACACCAAAATGGATGGATATAATGAACACCAATAATCCTATGAAACAGGAGATAATAGAAGTTTTAAAAGGAATGATGGATAAACTTTCAAAAGTAAGAGATTTGAAAAATTGTAATGCTGATAATATTTTCCAGTTTGACAGTGATTATGTAAAAAGATGCAAATTTGACAAATTAAATATTTCAGATGGATCGGCTTCCTTTCTACTAGAAGGGGATAACAAATATTATTATGAATTATTAAGTAGCATAACCGGAGAAAAAATTACAGGTGAATATCAGCTAATGCAATTATTGTCTTCGCTTGCTGAAATGAAACAGGAATATAATAAAGTATTGAGTGCTATTGAAAGTGTAAGACAAAAGGGATATGGAGTAGTAACTCCTGATAAAGAGGAAATTGTTCTTGAAAATCCTACAATGATCAAACATGGTAATAAATATGGCGTAAAAATAAAAGCTCAAAGTCCTTCTATTCACTTAATAAAAGCAAATATAGAAACTGAGATTGCACCTATTGTTGGCACACAACAGCAGGCTCAGGATCTAATTGATTATATATCAAATGCTGAAACATCAAAGAAGGGAATATGGGAGACAAATATCTTTGGAAAAACAGTAGAGCAGCTTGTAAATGATGGAATTACAAGTAAGGTATCAATGATAGGTGAAGAAAGTCAGATTAAACTCCAGGATACAATGAATAAGATAGTTAATGATTCTACAGGTGGAATGGTTTGTATCATTATATAGATTGTAAATCGCACGATTGGTTATTCTAAGCGTGCGATTTTAAAATTATTGATATATTACTGAGACAATATTTTATATATCGCAGTAATATTTTTTAAACTTTATATATTTTTTATTAATTTAGGCAAAAATTATGCTATACTCAGTATAAATATATTTTTAGGCACAGTCATAGCCTGCATATTCAATTCTGAAGAAAGGTATGGGACTAATTTTGAAAACAAATGAATTAATAAAAGAAGCTTTAGAAGCACGGAAAATGTCATATTCTCCATATTCAAAATATAAGGTAGGCGCCGCTTTACTTACAAAAGATGGAAAAGTATACAGAGGTTGCAATATTGAGAATGCTGCATATACCCCTACAAACTGCGCTGAGCGCACAGCATTTTTTAAAGCCTTAAGTGAGGGTGAACATGATTTTGAGTCAATAGCAGTGGTTGGAGGTTATGGCGATATACCTGAAGGCTATGCATATCCCTGTGGCGTGTGCAGACAGGTTATGATGGAATTTTGTGATTCAAAAACCTTTAAAGTTATAACTGCCATTTCAGAAAACGAATACATTGAAAAAACTCTTGAAGAGCTATTGCCATTAGGCTTTGGACCTTCAAATTTATGATTACAAATTCTTGATTAATTCACACTACACTATCGCAATTTCCTATAACGTAAAGAAAGGCACCATATTGTAATGAAAATAGTATATATCAAGCATAGTAGTTTTTTAGTCGAGTTGGAAAAACATATTCTTCTCTTTGATTATTATATGGATGGAGAGCTTCCAAAACTGGATGATAACAAGGAAATACTTGTATTTACATCTCACAAACATTCAGACCATTTTAATCTCAAAATATTTAATTTGTCTCATAAATATTCAAATATTCATTTCTTCTTAGGAGCAGGAGTAAGGTTTAACGATAAATATCTTAAGAGAAATGAAATTGACATTGATATAGACAAATATATTACCACATTGTATAAACGTCAGGAAATCGAATACCATGATATTCATATCCGTACATTAAGGTCAACTGATGCAGGTGTTGCATATATTATCAATTGCGAAAATATGACCTTTTATCATGCCGGAGACCTTAATAACTGGTGTCGCGAAAGCGAAAGTGATGATTATAACAAAAAAATGAAACAAGATTACGAAAATGAACTTAATGCAATAAAAGGACTACATATAGATTATTCTTTTGTTCCTCTTGATCCCAATTTGGAAAACACTTATTACCTTGGAATGAATTATTTTCTGTCTGTAGTTGATACAAATTGTGTATTTCCAATGCACATGTGGGATAAGTATGAATATATAGAAAAGTATATACAAAATGAAGGAGCTATATATTCAGATAAGGTTGTAAGAATATCAAAACCCGGACAAGAATTTTTTTATTAAGTGACTGTGGATAGTTACTGTTAAGTATACTCTTTAGTTTATTTGCAGACAGGGGGAAATAAGTAGCATGGAAGTAATAATATTATTAGTTATTTTGTATTTGGCTTTTCTGTATATTGTCATTCGTGGAGCAATGGAGAACAAAAAGCAACGTCAAAAATACAGGCAATATTTAAAAGACTTATTTGGAAAATTTTCAGACAGGAAAATGTATACTGAGGATGTAGAGAATTTGTCTCGAACAACTATAAATGAAGAAGAATTTTTGGTAGATGACATTACCTGGAATGATCTTAGTATGGACAGGATATTTGAACAGATGAATTTCACACAGTCTTCATCCGGTGAGGAATATCTATATAAAATGCTAAGAAAGCCTGTGTTAAATAATAAAAATGACCTGGATAAAATGAACCGCCATATTGAATACCTTATGAAAAATGAAGAAGAACGCATTGAAATAATGACAAAGCTTCATTCATTAAATCGTTCCGGTAAATATACTTTAAAAGATTATATGGATTATCTTGAAACACTTGGAAATAGAAATAATCTTAAGCATTATGTTGCCAATATACTTATTATTGCATCTTTTGCCCTGATTTTTATTAATACATCTTTGGGAGTGGCATTATTAATTGGTACAGTATGTTACAATATGGCAACATATTTTGGTGAAAAAGGAAAAGTCGCTCCATATGTATCTACTTTTGCATATATTATGCGACTGGTTAATCAGACTGATGAAATACTAAAGCTACAATACTCATGCAAATCCAATAAAGAAGAAGATTCAGGAATAAATGATTATCTGAATACCCTTAAAGAAAAGAGAGCTTCATTAAAAGGTCTGGAAACAAACTCAAAAATGGTACTCAAAATAGGTGTCTCAAATGGAAGTATGGAAGAACTGTTATTTGATTATATCAAAATGATAACTCATATTGATTTGATTAAATTTAACAGTATGTTTAAGCAGGTAAAAGAAAGAAGTAATGAAATATTTGATTTATCTGAAAAAATAGGCTATATAGACGCTGTTATTTCTATTGGATATTATCGAGCCGCCTTACCTTATTACTGTACACCACAGCTAAGTGAGGGAAATGATATTGCTTTCGAAATAGAAGATGGATACCATCCATTAATAACCTCACCTGTTCCAAACAGTTTTTCTCAATCAAAAGGAATGCTGATAACAGGCTCAAATGCATCTGGAAAATCTACCTTTTTGAAAATGGTTGCTATTAACTCTATACTTGCACAGACTATTTATACCTGTGCTGCAAAAAAATACAGTGCAAACTATTATAGAACTTATTCATCAATGGCTCTTAGAGATGATCTTTCAAATGGGGAAAGTTACTATATTGTAGAAATTAAAGCATTAAAACGAATATTGGACGCTGTACCAAATAGTGATACTCCTTTATTATGCTTTGTTGATGAGGTACTTCGTGGAACAAATACAGTTGAACGTATTGCTGCATCAGCACAGATATTAAAATGTCTGGCACAAAAAAATGTTCAATGCTTTGCAGCAACACATGACATTGAACTTACTCACTTATTAGAAGGAATTTATAATAACTATCATTTTGAAGAGGATGTTAAAAATGGCGATATTATATTTTCATATTATCTCATGGATGGACGTGCTCATACAAGAAATGCCATTAAGCTTTTGGAAATAATTGGATTTTCAAAGGATATTATTAGTTCGGCAGATAATATGGCTGCGGATTTCTTAAATAGTGGAGAATGGAATAGCAAGTTTCTTTAATGCACAAAAAAATATGTTGCTTGACTATGTCACAGGTAAAGTGTTATTATAATTATATAAATTGTCTGTAAATTTAGTGATTAGTTATAGATAATAATAAATAAAATGAATGTGAGGTACTGGTAGTGGGAAATTTAATTGAATTTTTAAGAATGACATTATCTTATCTGTTTACTTTCGCTGTAATTATCGCAGTAGCCGGAGCTGGTGGTTTCGTAGGTCTTAAGATATGGAAACCTAAGGCTAAAATTGAGAGTGATGTAAAAGTAGAAGACACAAAATAATATATTTTATTTTGGTATTCGAGGTGCTTTGATTATTTCAAAGCACTTTTTTTTATACTAACACATTTAGTCAAGCCCCTTTTTCAATTTCATAATAATTGTACTTATTTGATAAAATATTTTAGTTATTACCGTCAAGTATTATAATTGACATGGCACTACTCTTAATCTATACTTAATGTATTGACGCTATATATTGTGTCTAATAAAAAAACATACACTATATAATAATCGTTTTGCGTTATGTAAATAGCAAAGTTTAAATTTTTTATTTATTCAGATAATTAAAAAAATTTGCTATTTCTATACGTATTATTCTATATAATCAGTTTATAATGACCATAAAAGGCAAAACTATTATTATTGTTGTTAAGGAGGATGCTAGTAATGGGTAAGAATGCAGAAGATCAAAAACCATCAGAAGAGTTTGATTACAGTAGTCTGTATAAACCAAACAGTGAAATTTATGTAATTAAAAAAGATGGTAGTAAGGAATTATTTAATGTACAAAAAGTAATTGTAGCGGTTGGAAAGTCTGCATACAGAGCATTAACTAAATTTACAGATGCAGAAAAACGTTCAATATGTGAAAAAGTTATCAGCAAAGTAAATGAGATGGAAAGTTCTGAGTTGCCTATACCGGTTATGCACAATATTGTTGAAAGTGCACTCGAGGATATTAAGCCATTAGTAGCAAAAAGTTACAGAGATTATCGTAACTATAAACAGGATTTTGTCAGAATGATGGATGATGTTTACAAGAAGAGTCAATCTATCATGTATGTTGGTGACAAAGAAAATGCCAATACTGACTCAGCACTTGTTTCTACAAAGAGAAGCTTAATTTTTAATCAGTTCAACAAAGAATTATACCAAAAATTTTTTATGACCACAGAAGAGATACAAGCTTGCAGAGACGGTTATATTTATGTCCATGATATGTCAGCAAGACGCGACACAATGAACTGCTGTCTGTTTGATGTACAAAATGTACTTTCAGGTGGTTTTGAAATGGGAAATATATGGTACAATGAGCCAAAATCACTGGATGTTGCATTTGATGTTATTGGAGATATAGTTTTAAGTGCAGCAAGTCAGCAGTATGGTGGCTTTACTGTACCTGAGGTTGACAAGATTTTATCTCCTTATGCAGAAAAAACTTTTAATTCTTCTTATGAAAAATATATTCGTCTTGGAATTTCTGATGAAATGGCTGAAGCAGAAGCATTATCTGATGTCCAGAGAGAATTTGACCAGGGCTTCCAAGGTTGGGAATATAAATTTAATACTGTGGCAAGCAGTCGTGGAGACTATCCATTTATCACAGTTACAGCAGGTATTGGTACAGACCGTTTTGCAAAGATGGCAACCATCCAGATGCTTAATGTGAGACGTAAGGGACAAGGTAAAGCAGATTGCAAGAAACCTGTTCTTTTCCCTAAGATTGTATTCTTATACGATGAAAATCTTCATGGACCCGGAAAACCCTTAGAAGACGTATTTGAAGCAGGAATAAAATGTTCAGCAAAGACAATGTATCCGGACTGGTTAAGTCTTACAGGAAAGGGCTACATTGCAAGCATGTACAAACAGTATGGAAAGGTAATCTCGCCTATGGGTTGTCGAGCATTCCTTTCACCATGGTATGAAAGAGGCGGAATGCATCCGGCTGATGAAAAAGATTCACCTGTTTTTGTAGGTCGATTCAATATAGGTGCAGTTTCTTTGCATCTGCCTATGATTCTTGCAAAATCAAGACAGGAGAGCAAAGATTTTTACGAGGTTCTTGACTATTATCTTAACCTTATAAGACAGCTTCATATTCGTACTTATGCATATCTTGGAAATATGCGTGCTTCAACAAATCCTCTTGCATACTGCGAAGGTGGATTTTTAGGAGGAAACCTAAAGCTCTCGGATAAGATTAAGCCGTTATTAAAATCTGCTACTGCATCATTTGGAATAACAGCATTCAATGAACTGCAAATGCTGTATAATGGAAAATCATTAGTAGAAGATGGTGCTTTTGCACTTGAAGTACTTGAATATATCAATAAAGAAGTAAACAGATTTAAAGAAGAGGATGGCAACTTATATGCTATATATGGTACACCTGCTGAAAACCTGTGTGGTTTACAGGTAAAACAGTTTAGAGCAAAATATGGCATTGTAGAAGGCGTATCAGACAGAGAATATGTCAGCAATAGTTTTCATTGCCATGTCGCAGAAACTATCACACCAATTGAAAAACAGGATCTTGAATACAGATTTTGGGAATTATCAAATGGTGGCAAAATCCAATATGTTAAATATCCAATAGATTACAATTTATCTGCGATAAAAACTCTTGTAAGAAGAGCAATGGATATGGGATTCTATGAGGGTGTAAATCTTTCGCTTGCTTATTGTGATGACTGTGGTCATCAAGAGCTTGAAATGGATGTATGTCCAAAATGCGGAAGTAAAAACCTGACAAAAATTGAAAGAATGAATGGTTATCTGTCGTATTCAAGAGTACATGGAGATACCAGATTAAATGATGCAAAAATGGCAGAAATAGCAGAAAGGAAGTCAATGTAATATGAGATACCACAATATTACTAAAGATGATATGTTGAATGGAGATGGTCTGCGTGTGGTTTTATGGGTTGCAGGCTGCTCACA
>JAFPAQ010000040.1 GCA_017424235.1 Lachnospiraceae bacterium
ATATATGGTTATATTCCGTTAATGTATTCTGCCAATTGTGTTCGTAAGACGCTTGGCAGGTGTATTAATGATGTTTCGGGGCATCAGAATATATATTCATTAACTGACAGATATAAAAACAGCTTTAAAATATTACAGAACTGTTTACATTGTTATAATGAATTATATAATACAATACCCTTAGCTTTACATGGAAGTCTGCAGGATATCTTTAAGGAAGGATATGGAGCTTTAAGACTTGATTTTACAATGGAAAGTACTAATGAAATGAAAGACATAATTTGCTTTTATTCAAGTTTATTTGAAGACAAATCAGCAGATAGCAGGCAATTTCCTTTGAAAAATTTTACAAATGGGCATTATAAGCGTGGAGTGGAATAAATGATTAAGGCAATAATTGAATTATCAAAATATATATTAGTATTATGTATATTATTTTATACAGCTATTAGCTATATGCAGTTATTCAGAAAGGATGGGGACAGACTTACAATAAGTCTTTTTACACAGGACATTTTGATTTTTGTAATGCATATGACCGGTAGTATTGTTCTTCTTTTTTCAAGACGAGAGCTTACATATTTGTTTTTTGCATTATTTCAGGTTATAGCAGTTTTTGCATTTATTGTGCTGGTAAGAGTTATATATCCTAATTCAAACAGACTTATTTTAAATCATATTGCATTACTGCTATCAATAAGTTTTGTAATATTGACACGTATATCATTTGCGCGTTCAATAAGGCAGTTTATTATTGTTGCAGTGTCGATGGTGGTGGCGCTTATAATACCTGCTTTTATGAAGAACCTGAAACTGATAAAAAAATGTGAGCTGTTATATGTGCTTATAGGAATTGGTATATTAGGAGCTGTTTTGGTTTCAGGCAGTATTACAAATGGTTCTAAATTATCATTTTCAATTTTTGGAGTTACATTTCAGCCATCAGAATTTGTAAAAATAATTTATGTATTTTTTGTTGCATGTATACTTGCAAGGGCTAAAAATTTCGCACATATAGCATTGTCTGCTGTCCTGGCAGCAGCACATGTGCTTATTCTTGTGGCATCGAGAGATTTAGGCAGTGCACTGATATTTTTTGTGACATATATTGTGCTTTTGTTTGTTGCAACTAAAAATATTTTGTATTTATTATCCGGTATTTTTAGTGGAGCTTTCGCCTCTGTTATTGCATATAAAATGTTTTCACATGTAAGAGTAAGGGTATCGGCATGGCTAAACCCATGGGATGACATTAATCAGACCGGATATCAGGTTGCACAGTCTTTGTTCGCGATTGGAACCGGTAGTTGGTTTGGTATGGGAATTGATGCAGGCTCGCCCAAATCTATTCCTTATGCGGAACAGGATTTTATGTTTGCGGCTATTTGCGAAGAATATGGGCTTATTTTTGGTATATGTCTTATAGCTGTCTGCGTTAATCTTATATGGGAAATGGTAAAAGTGGGACATGAGTGCTTTGAACCATTTGTAAAATATATAGTTTATGGACTTGCTGTTGTATATAGCTCGCAGCTTTTCCTGACTATTGGTGGAAATAGTAAATTTGTGCCACTTACGGGTGTTACTCTTCCTTTGATAAGTTATGGTGGAAGTTCGGTACTTGCAACCATGATAATGCTTGCAGTTGTACAGGGATTTTTTATTAATAGTGACCTTGTACTAAGTGCAGAAGATGCCGATGATGATGAGTTGCCGTATATTCCTAAATATCCGATAAATTCAATAATTGGAGTTTTTTCAGCAGGTTTTTTGGCTATATGTATTTATTTAGGTCACTATGTATATTATGATAGTCCGCAGATAATAAATAATACATATAACTCAAAACGACAGGAGCTTTTGGCTGAGAAAACAATACGTGGTGATATAATGTCTTCTGACGGAGAATTGTTAGCAACCAGTCAGACAAAGTCAGGAAACAGATATTATCCATTTGGAAACATTTTTTCACATGCTGTTGGATATTCCGTAAATGGAAGAATGGGTGTTGAACAGGATGCCAATATTTATCTTGTCTCTTCAAATATTTCGTTAGGTGATAAGCTGGCGGATGATTTAGCTGATGAGCGACATTTGGGCAATACAGTTACTACAACGTTTGATTCTAAATTGCAGAAACTGGCATATGACGCTTTGGGAATATATAATGGAGCAGTTATTATAACAGAACCTTCTACCGGGAAGATTCTTGCAATGGTTTCGAAGCCTGATTTTGATCCGAATGAAATATACAACATATGGGACAGTCTTATAAAAGATAATGACAGTTCGGTTTTGGTTAACAGGGCAACACAGGGGCAGTATCCGCCGGGATCTACATTTAAGATTCTCACGGCATTGGAATATATAAAAGAAAATCCGGTAGGTTATGAGCGCTATTCATTTAATTGTAATGGCAAATTTACTTCCGGCGAAAGTAGTATTATATGTTACCATGGAGCTACTCATGGTACGGTAGATTTTACAAAATCCTTTGCAAAGTCATGTAACACCTCTTTTGCCAATATTGGAATGTCACTTGACAGAGATGAATTCAGAAGTTTTCTTGAAAAACTGTATTTTGATAAAGCATTACCGGTTGATTTCCCTGCGAACAACAGTGGAATCGCTTCAGATATAGAGTATAATGACAGTAATATGATACAGACTGCTATTGGACAGGGGGCAACTCTTGTTACACCTGTACATATGGCTATGATAACATCAATGATTGCAAATGATGGCATAATGATGAAGCCTTATACTATTGAAAAGATTGAATCGGCAGCAGGCAAGACTATCAAAAAATATGAACCGGCTTCTTTGGGCGAATTTATTTCAAAAGATGAAGCAGATATAATGAGAAATATAATGAATGCAGTAATTGAGGAAGGTACAGGAACAAGACTCAAAAGTGATTGCTATAAAGTCGCAGGAAAAACCGGTTCAGCAGAATATAATTCATTGTCAGATTCTCATGCGTGGTTTACAGGTTTTACATATGATGTAGAAAATCCTATTCAGATTACTGTTATTATGGAAGGTGCCGGTTCGGGTGGAGAATATGCTGTACCGGTAGCCAGAAGGATATTTGATGGATATTATCAAGGTTAAAAAATTTGAATTTTCATTCTGAGAACATATCGCGTAATATTGGTTGTGGATAGTTATGGTTAATGTTTATATTTTGCGAATAAAAACTGAAATTTTATAATTTTTTTAAGAATTAATAAATAATACTTTGTAATTTTGTTAAAAAAGGTGTATATTAGTATTAAGTATATTGTTTCTATATAATAAACAGAAGGGAGTGCTCAAATGCTAAATCGCCTATTTGGAAATTATCTGATTGAAAAAAAAATATTAATTCAGGATCAATTGAATGATTTTCTTCCAGTGCCTAAAGATTTAAAGGCAGAAATTGAGACGATTGCGGTTATTACCAAAGCTTTAACTGCGGAGGATGCAATTTCAATATTGTCACAGATAGATAAAAGTAAACAGAGGTTTGGTGATGTTGCTGTTGAATCAGATTATTTGTCTGATGATAAGCTGGATTATCTTCTTACCTATCAGTCGAATGATTTTATGAAATTTTCTCAAATATTATTTGATAATAATATTATTTCATTAGATCAAATTGTTCCTTTGCTTAATGAGTTTCAGATACAGAGTGAATTTTCGGATTCTCAGATGAATTCGCTTATTCATGATGATTTGGAACAATGTGTTTCTATTTTTGTTCCTTTGAAGTCACCACAGTTGAAAGATTTGATTATAACAACCGTCCAGACATTAAGAAAGATTGTTGACAGAGATGTTTATCTTGAAAAGGCATATGCAGCTCGTTCATTTCAGCTGGACAGCTATGCATCACAAATGATAGTTGGAGATATGCGAATTAATGTGTACTTTACGGGAGCAGGAAATAGCCTTTTGGGAATAGCAAATCACTTTACCGGTGATACTTATTCGGAGATATGTTCAGATGCACTTGATAATGTAAGTGAATTTATCAATTGTATAAATGGACAGTTTGCAACAAACCTAAGCTATGAAAATATTTCTGTGGATATGAATTCTCCGGAATATTCGTTAGAGGGAGTGCTTTTAAGCAATCAAAAGCTGTTTATAATTCCTGTTAATGCAAATGGATATAATTTTAAAGTGGTGCTTGAAGTATATAGTGATTAATTAGTGTTACTATACAGAGGTTATATTCCACGATTTTTTTAACACACCAGATTGCAATCTACTTAATTTGTGCGTACCATTTTTTAGTACGGATAAATAGTAACATTAATTACGTTATAAGGAGAGAATATATATATGAGTACAGTTTTAATAGTAGATGATTCAAAGACTTCCAGATCAATGTTAAGAAATATTCTTACTGAAAATGGTTATGAGGTTGTTGCGGAAGCTGAGAATGGACAAGAAGGATACGATAAGTATTGTGAATTGAAGCCGGATTTTGTTACTCTTGATATTACTATGCCTATATTGGATGGAATACAGACACTTACAAAGATTAAGGAATTTGATCCTTTGGCTAAAGTCATAATGGTTACAGCCGCTGGACAAAAGGGAAAAATGCTTGAGGCTATTAAGATTGGGGCAGCAGAATTTGTTACAAAACCATTTGAAACAAATCAGATTATAAGTATTTTGGAAAGTATTAAATAAGTATAGATGTGTTAATCTATACATATAACAGGAGGAAACGCCATGATTGAGGCTACAAGCTGCGGAGGCGTAGTTATCTTTAGAGGCAAAATATTGCTTTTATACAAAAACTTTAAAAACAGATATGAGGGCTGGGTATTACCAAAAGGAACAGTAGAGAGTGGCGAGAAACATGTAGAAACTGCACTTAGAGAGGTTTTTGAAGAATCCGGTGTAAAGGCTACTGTTATGAAATATATTGGTAAAAGTGAGTACACTTTTAATGTGCCACAGGATGTTGTGGAAAAAGAAGTCCACTGGTATCTTATGATGGCTGATAATTATTACAGTAAACCTCAAAGGGAGGAATATTTTATTGATTCAGGATATTACAAATATCATGAAGCCTATCATTTATTAAAGTTTTCAAATGAAAAACAGATTTTGGAGCAGGCATATCAGGAATATCTGAATCTGCGAAAAAACAAACAATGGATTAAACCACGCTAGACAATGGAAGGTCATTTTAGACCTTCTTTTTGGTTTGTAAAAATATAGCAAATGTGATAAACTATTTTTTAACTTATGTAAATATGTTTTTATGAAAGGTAATGCGACTTATGTATTTTTACCGTAATTTGTATGCAAGTCCTACGCTTGAAAAGAAAAAGAATAAGGTAAAGTGGAAGCTTCGGACAGGAAGACCACAGCCTTTGGTGTATGTGATTTCCTTGACTAAAAATGATGATTTAATGGAAATATATCATAGTAGTATTTTGAAACAGAAATTTTTTAGAAAAAAGGAAAATGCTCCATACATTATAGGTGTTGCATTGGGTTATGAAGGTGCAGTTGAGCTTGCGTCGCAAATTATAATGGATGTCTATTCAAAAACCGGCAACTATGATATAAAAAGTTATGTTATTAATAAAAGCAAAATAAATAGATAAGAAAAATGGGGATAAATATGTTTTTAACTATTTTGAAAATATCAGGAATAGCAGTTTTGAGTATTCTTGGAATAATTGTATTGACACTGTTATTATTACTGTTTGTTCCAATCAGATATAGGGCAAAAGGTGTGGCAGCAGAAAATACGCTTCAAATGGAAGGGAAAATAAGCTGGTTACTGCATTTTGTTGCTGCTTCCTTTGAAATTGCAAAAACACAAAAAATGCATATAAAATTAAAAGTACTGGGGATAACTATATTTGATAATCTCAAACCTAAAAATGGTGTGCGAAAAAAGAAAGAAAAAATAAAAAAGGAGCCACTCCAGGAAAAACATGAAATAGTTAGTGCTGAAATAGATAATGAAACGGAAAAGGATGTAGAAATAGATAATATAGAGAATGATGAAAATGTGACAGAAAATAATATAGTTATTGATGATTTAAAAACTGTTGAAGATAAGAATGATGATGAAATATTAGAAAAAATAACTGATAAAAAACAATCTAAGCACATTAAAAACTCTGTTTTTACAAAAATAAGGATATTTTTTGAAAAAATAGTTCATTTTATTAAGAATATAAAGTACACATTTACAAAAATGTGTGATACAATAAAAGACATAAGGGATAACATAAATAGTTACTTAGTATTTCTCAGGAAAGAAAGCACTAAGAATGCAATAATGAAATGTAAAGAGCAATTGTTCATTATAATGAAGATGCTCATGCCACGAAAATTTAGTGTAAATCTTCATATTGGTTTTGAAGATCCTATGATAACCGGAGAGATAATGGCTTTTTTAGGGATGCTTTATCCATTACATCAGGGAAATGTAAATGTATTACCGGAGTTTGAACATTCAGGAAAACCGATATTAGAAGGCGATTTATCTTTTAAGGGAAGGATAACACTGTTTATTATTTTAAAGGCAGGCTTGATATTTTTATTTGATAAGGATATAAAGCAAACAATAAAAGTGTTAAGAAACAGAAAATAAAAGGCATAATGGTGGAGGTAACAAAATGGCAGATAATAATTTTAATAATGTGGTTGAGACAATGATGAAGGGGATGGACGGTTTTCTTTCTTCTAAAACTGTTGTAGGTGAGCCGGCGCAGGTTGGTGATACAACTATTATTCCCTTGGTTGATGTTTCGTTTGGTGTTGGAGCAGGATCGTCTAATCAGGATAAAAAGAATTCGGGTATGGGCGGAATGGCTGGAAAAATGTCACCTAGTGCTGTGCTTGTAATTAAAAACGGTTCAGTCAGGGTTGTTAATATAAAGAATCAGGATGTTGTTAACAAGCTTGTTGACATGGTTCCGGATATTATTGACAGATTTACATCAAAAGCTGATATGCCAAGTGATGAAGAAGCCATTAATATGGCGTTCCCGGAAGATAAAAATTAATGTAAATGTTCAAAACTAAGTTCTTCACAGTCATAATATTTGTATACAAAATCACAGAATAAGGGTTTTGAATAGTTACAAAATAATATACTGGTTTGTAGATTAAAACGAGTATGATTTCATATAATATATTAAACCAATCCAAGTCAGGTGGTTGGGGTTATATGAAAAAGCTTATAGGATATACTTTGTTTTGGTTTGCACTTGGTATGATTTTTCAACTTTTGCTGGAAAATATTGTTATTGCACTTATCCTTATATCAGTCTTTCTATTAGTGGGTTATTGTTTGTTTAAAATATAACAAAAGAGTATTAATTTATTGAAAAATATTTATTTTTTTGAATTTAGGGAGTATGAAGATTAATAAAGGGAGTAAATAAATATGGTTGATTTTGACAAAGAAGAAAATGTTGCTGAAGATATTTTGCAGATTATCGAAAAGGATGATTTCAAGAAGGAAGAAGTAAAGAAACTGAGAATTTGGATGTTTCAGGAGCAAGTCAGAATTCAAGCGAAAAAAGACGAGCTTTTTGATCTTAGCTGTGAATTACAAGAAGAAAGAAGAAATCTTGAAAGAGAGAAAACCGCATTACAACTAAAGGAGAAGGCAGTAAAGAAGCGTTTTGATGAAAATGAAATTTTCATAGCAAAGAAAAAGAAGATTATTGAGGATGCATATCAGCAGCTTGCACTTGATAGAAAAGCTTTGGAATGTGAACGCTTAAATTTTGAACATGAGAGAGTAAAATATAAGAGACAACGTATGTCCGCGGGACGTACTGCATATCAGCATGAAAATACCGGAATGTATGATGGTTCTTGTTTTTTCAGGGGATGTGCAAATGAATTGGAATTGCGCAAGAGATATAAAGAACTATTAAAGATTTTTCATCCGGACAATCAGTGCGGTGATACCAAGACATTACTGCTTATACAGACAGAATATGAAAATTTGAGAAGACAGTGCTATGAAGTGTAGTAGCACTGTCTCTTTTTGTTTTCTATTAATTTATTGGCAAGCGCACAAAAAAAGAAAAGTAATAAATACTTTTCTTTTTATATAATATACAAATTAATTAAGCTCTTTCAACTTTTCCAGAACGTAAGCAGCTTGTACATACATGCATTCTCTTTGGAGTTCCGTTTACGCTGCATTTTACTCTTCTTACATTTGAATTCCAAATTGCATTGGATCTTCTATGAGAATGGCTTACGTTATTTCCAAAATGAACGCCTTTGCCACAAATATCACACTTTGCCATTGTTAGCACCTCCTCGACTTATCTTAGTCATACGACTCGCAACAGTAGTATCTTATCAGAAAAACCATATTTATGCAAGTTCTTTTTGAAAAAAATTTGTTTACATCAAATAATTTGTAAAAATAAAATTAAACTGAAAAAATTATTGTTCCCTTTTTATATAAAAACGGTTATAATAATACAGACTAAAATTAAAAAGGAGGCTTTCTATGAAAGGATCTATGAATACTCACTTGGGAAATATCTTTATTGATCCCGAAGTAATAGCTCAGTATGCAGGAAGTGTTGCAGTTGAGTGTTTTGGAATCGTAGGTATGGCATCAGTGAATGTAAAAGATGGTTTAGTAAAACTTCTTGTAAAAGATAGCATTACTCATGGAATATCAGTAAATATTGTTAATAATAAATTGGTTCTTGATTTTCATGTTATAGTAGCTTATGGTGTTAGTATTGTTACTGTGTGTGATAATTTGATTAACAATGTAAAATATAAAGTTGAAAACTTTACAGGACTCGAGATTGAAAAAGTCAATATTTATGTTGAAGGTGTTCGAGTTATTGATTAAGGAGGATTTTTGAAGTGGGTTTAAATGTAATCGACGCTAAGATGCTTTCAAAGATGTTTTTGGCAGGTGCACAAAATCTGGAAAATAAAAAGGAATGGATAAATGAACTTAATGTATTCCCTGTTCCAGATGGTGATACCGGTACAAATATGTCTATGACAATAATGTCTGCGGCGAAAGAGGTTGCTGCAATTGAGAATCTTAATATGGAAACTCTCTCAAAGGCAATGTCTTCAGGTTCATTAAGAGGTGCAAGAGGTAACTCAGGTGTTATCCTTTCACAGCTTTTCCGTGGATTTACAAAGGTCATTAGAGAGTATGAAGAGGTAAATGTAGCTATCCTTGCATCCGCATGTGAAAGGGCTGTTGAGACGGCTTACAAGGCTGTTATGAAGCCTAAAGAGGGTACTATTCTTACTGTTGCCAAAGGAGCTGCTGTAAGAGCAAACGATTTGGCTGTAGCGGGCGAAAAAGATTTGGAAGTATTTATTCGTGAGGTTATCAAAGAGGCAGAGGCTGTTCTTGCACAGACTCCGGAAATGCTTCCTGTATTGAAACAGGCTGGTGTTGTTGATTCTGGTGGACAAGGACTTGTTGAAGTTCTTAAAGGTGGATTTGATGCTTTTCTGGGCAAAGAAATTGAAGTAAATATTCAGGCTGCACCAAAGACCTCTGCAAGCCGTGAAGGTATGAGTCCTAATATAGCAGCACAGGCTGAAGCTGATATTAAATTCTGCTATTGTACACAGTTTTTGATTATGCTTAACAAACCGTTTAATATTAAGCAGGAAATGGATTTTAAGGAATATCTTGAGTCGATTGGAGATTCTATTGTTGTTGTAGCTGATGATGAGATTGTTAAGGTTCATGTTCATACAAATGATCCGGGTCTTGCCATGCAGAAAGCATTAAAATATGGTCAGCTTACTACGATTATTATCGAAAATATGCGCCTTGAAAGAGATGAAAAGGTATCTGATATGCTTGAAAAAGAGATGCAGAGTGCAGAAATAAAGGTTGCATCAGAAAATACTGCTGACGCAAATGATACTGTTTTAAGCGAGCATAAGGATACAGGATTTATTGCTGTGTCAATTGGAGAAGGTATGAATGAAATATTCAGATCACTTGGGGTTGATTACATTATTGAAGGTGGTCAGACTATGAATCCAAGTACAGAGGACATGCTCAATGCGATTGACAAGATAAATGCAGATAATATTTTCATTTTCCCAAATAATAAGAATATAATTCTTGCAGCAAATCAGGCTAAGGCATTAACTGAAGATAAGAATGTTATTGTTATTCCAACAAAGACAGTTCCACAGGGAATAACCTCTATCATTAATTATGTTCCGGATATTTCTGTTGAAGAAAATGAGGCTGTCATGATAGAAGAAGCGGGAAAAGTTGCAACCGGACAGGTAACATATGCAGTTCGTGATACTATGATTGATGATAAGGAAATCCATCAGGGAGATTTCATGGGAATTGGTGACAGTGGTATTCTTTCTGTTGGTAAAGAGCTTCAGGATGTAGCTTTTGAAATGATTTCAGAAATAATGAAGAAGGATTATGAATTAATAAGTATATATTATGGAGACCAGATTAGTGAGAAAAAGGCTAATGCTCTTGTTGAAAGAGTTCAGGAAGCTTTTCCACAAAGTGATGTCGAGCTTCAGTATGGAGGTCAGCCAATATATTCTTATATAGTTTCTGCTGAGTAATTTTTTGAAAGGTTTTCGGATATGAGACAGACAGATCAGGTAACCGCCATTAATGGTATTGGTGAGAAGACTTCTGCATTGTATAATAAACTAAATATTTTTACTGTTCATGATTTATTAAATCATTATCCCAGAGATTATGAAGAATGGAAAGATATTGTAAATATCGGAGAATTGAGAGTTAACCAGGTGCATTCAATAAATGCCCTGGTTATTTCTGCTCCACAGAATATTTCCATAAGAAAAAATCTTACCATTACCACAATACGTGTTAAAGACAGTAGTGGTGCATGTGATATTGTATATTTCAATATGCCATACATAAAAAATAGTTTTGCCGTGGGAAAAAGATATATTCTCAGAGGACAGGTAGTACTTAGAAATAATCGGATTGCCATGGAGCAGCCTAAGATTGTAAGTCCGCATGATTTTGAGAGAAATCTGCATACACTTACACCTATATATCCAACCACCAAAGGACTTAGCAGTAATGCAATCACAAAATCGATGAGAGCAGCTATAAATGCTCTTTTGTGGGAAAATGATTATTTGTGTGATGAGATTAGAAAAAAATATAAATTAACAGATTTGAAATCTGCATTTATGGGAATACATTTTCCTTCAAATAAGGAAGAACTGGTTGCATCCAGAAGAAGGCTTGTATTTGAGGAGTTTTTGTTTTTTATTATTTCAGTAATGATATTAAAGGATATGAGTTCGCGTGAAACTTCTTCATATCCTATGGAAAAAGCAGAGATATGTGAGAAATTAATTAGTTCATTACCTTATTCTTTAACAGATGCACAGAAGAAGGTCTGGAGACAGATAGAGGATGACATGTGCTCTTCACATTTGATGAACAGACTTGTTCAGGGAGATGTTGGTTCCGGAAAAACTATTGTTGCCATTCTTGCAATGCTTATGTGTGTGGAAAATAATGCACAGGCTGCTATGATGGCTCCTACGGAAGTACTGGCACAACAACATTTTGAAGCGATTACTAAGATGACAGAAGACTATAATCTGCCATTTAAGCCGGTCTTGCTTACAGGTTCACTGACCGCGCGTGAAAAAAGACGTGTAAAGGAAAACATTGCCATGGGTATCAGCAATGTTATCATAGGTACTCAGGCAATTATTCAAAGTGATGTTGAATTTAATGATTTAAGACTCGTTGTTACAGATGAGCAGCATAGATTTGGTGTAAAACAAAGAGAAAATCTTGCATTAAAAGGAATACAGCCACATGTTCTGGTAATGAGTGCGACCCCTATACCACGTACTCTTGCACTTATTTTGTATGGTGACCTGGATATTTCAGTTATGGATGAGCTTCCGGCAAACAGACTTCCAATTAAGAATTGTGTAGTAGGAACATCATATAGGAAGAAGGCATATGAATTTATAGAGAAACAGGTGGCTGAGGGAAGACAGGCTTATATAATCTGTCCAATGGTCGAACCTAGTGAGGAAAAAGCTGGTGACAGCTCTAATCTTGAAAATGTAGTTGAATATACTCAAAAGCTTAAGGAGGTACTTCCGAATAGTGTAAGAATAGAATGTCTTCATGGACAGATGAAGCCCAAACTAAAAAACTATATTATGGAAGAATATTCAAATCACAACATCGATGTACTCGTATCAACTACTGTAATCGAGGTAGGAATAAATGTTCCAAATTCTACAGTCATGATGGTAGAAAATGCTGAACGTTTTGGACTTGCACAGTTGCATCAGCTGAGGGGGCGAGTTGGACGTGGAAAACATCAGTCATACTGTATATTTATCAGTACCTCTGAACAGGAGGAAACATTGGAAAGACTTCAGGTGTTGAATAAATCGAATGATGGTTTTTTTATTTCATCAGAGGATATGAGACTCAGAGGTCCCGGTGATTTGTTTGGCATAAGGCAAAGTGGGCAGTTTAAATTCAGACTGGGAGATATTTATCAGGATGCTACAATATTGCAGGATGCACAGCAGTGTGCAGGCGAAATATATAGTAAATATATCGAAAATAATAAAGTGCCTGTTGCGGAACATGCTCAATTCTGGCAACATTATGAAGATAATATTTCTTCGGGTGTTGACTTTGTTAACATCTGACGTTAGAATGAATGTATTG
>JAFPAQ010000041.1 GCA_017424235.1 Lachnospiraceae bacterium
CCTTAAGATATTTTTCAAGTTCAGAAAAATCCCATCCAAGATAATTTACGCCAATATCAGCCTTAGCATACAGACATAAAGTTGCAATTGTATTTTTTTCAAGAATCTCCGCAACTTTTTTATCCAGTCCTGCCAGATAATATCCGTATAATTCCGCATATGTCCCCCAGCCTTCCGTATATCCGTCTATATTAATTATACTTCTTACCGGTGAAGGATTTGTAGATGCAAAATAGCAGTTCTGATATAGATGTCCGGGATAACTTTCATGTGCTATTGTTGTAAATATTTTTGACAGATCATATTTACTGCTATTATTTATATAGATTATGTTATTTTCATAGTTATCTATGGCAGATGTCAGGTAAAATGCTGGACTTAGACTGTCCTGAAGTGACTTGTCAACATATTTTATGTCACATGATATATTATCTGATAATTCAGGAAAATCTTTTTTTATTACTTTTCTGAGATGTCCTATTGATTTCTCAGGACTGCTGTATGGATACTCTACATTTTGAGACTCATAATATGCATCCGGTGAATCAGTTATCATTTTTGACATGTATTTACTTGTCTGCTTAATATTCTTATCAAGCATTTCATTAATATCATTAATCGAACGCTCCGATCCTGTCTTTGTCCTCACAAGATATTCATAGTATTTCTTCCCCTTCTCAAAACCACACAATCCATTAGGATTAACACCGGTGCCTTTAAGTGATGTCAATATATCAATCAGACTTTCATATGCTGGAATAACATATTCTAAGACCTCCTGTTTATTTGTATCTTTATATGACGACATCTCCTCTTCCGATATATTTTTAAAACCTTTTATCTTACTGTTAAACATTTTTATAAGATAATTATCCGATTTATTATTTACAAATCCTTTGCACTGATCAATTATCGCCTGTGCCGTCGTATCACTCATAAACAGACCTGCTTTTGATTTCTGCCGCTCAAATTTTATTATTTTTTCAAAATAATCCGGGATAAGTTTAAGTAATGATAAATATGTATCTATATCCTCTTTTTTATAAAAGTTATACTCAGCTAAAAGTATAGGAAGCTGTGCCTGAATTCCTGATGTCACCCCAAGACACTCTGAATATTCAAGCATATCTGATGCCTCAAGATTCTGCTTAAGCATATCCTTCATTATATCATAAATAAGCTGCTGCTCGTCTGTAAGTTTTTTATATTCAAACGTTTCTAATGATGCAAGCCTGTTTTCTGATACAAATAAGCTGTCTCTCATCCCATCTAAACCGGCCTCCCCCAGTGACGGCTCCGTTTCTTCTATACCATATAACGATTTATTCTTAAGAGTATAATTAAGAGTTATACTATTATCTGTAACTTCATCAATAAATACCTGCTGAATAAACCTTGAAAAATCTTCCTGTGTATCCTTTTTTGTCCTTTTATTTTCTACACTTGTCTTTGTCTTATCTGTCCGAAATACTATAATTCCATTCTGATATAATACTCCGCCTAAAAGACACAGTACACAGACTATTGAACAGAGTACCTTTAACTTATTTAATTTATATTTCCCTTCTTTTCTATTTTTATTAGTATATCTGCATTCTGACTCTCTC
>JAFPAQ010000042.1 GCA_017424235.1 Lachnospiraceae bacterium
ATATAAAATGGGAAAACCATAAGCTTACAGAGCTTAAAGTAAAGGCAGCTTCTGATTACAAAGGTAAATTTATCTATCAGGGAAAGGAAATAAATGATAAGGTGACCTACATTACAGAAATTAGTGCACATTAGAATTTCTGGTGAACTACCCATTGGCTTTAGACAATGGGTAGTTCACCAGGATATAGAAAGTCAAGGTTGACATAATGCAGATATTATGTATACAATTATTATATTGCTTAGGTAGTTAAAACTCGCAAAATATTATAATTAACGGTAAGACTCTTAGTGATCAGTATGGCGTGGATAGATTGTTTGAAGATTTAAAGGGGTTAAGTACAGAAGAATATTATGGAGGTTGTGTAGTATGAAGTGGATTTTAATTATTTTAGTAGTTTGGCTGATTTTGGCAGCTATATGTGCAGGTGTTTTTCCATTTGCACTCATGGATATCTTTGCCGGTACGACAGGATGCGGTTCGAATTGGGGACCAATATTAGGAATGATTTGTAGTGTGATTTTGTCTCCGCTTTATATTGTTGTGAAGCTTGTCAAAAAAATAATAAGTGCGATTTCTAAGATTGGCAGAGGGAGCGCTAAAGAGTGAACAGTTACGAATTAAAATAAAAGGTGAACGTATTCACGATGGTACGCCTGTTTGTTACAAATATAAATTTCAGGAAGATGAAATACTTTCGAGTACCTGACCACAGTAGAGCTAGTAGAAGTAAACAGAAGGAGAAGAAATATGAACAATAATAAGTTTGGAATCGCGTCATTGATCGTAGGAGCCCTGTGCTTTGTGACACTCTTTATAGCAGGACCGCTTTTGGGTATCATAGGTCTGGTGCTCGGAGTTGTGGCATTGGCTTATAAAGAGAGAACAAAAGGTCTGGCGATTGGAGGAATCGTAGTTTCCTTTATCGGTGTTATCGTCGGAACAGTCGTATTGAGCGTAAATATCATGCATATGGCGTATGGTTATCTGGCCGACAGATCCGGAGAACGCATGCAGGCTGATGCGGATGACGAAGATGATTCTAAAAAACGAAAAGAGGATGATGATGACATTAGTATCTCCGAAAAGTGGGACATAAATGAGACAGATAAAGAGGACAGCAGTGCTTCGGAAAAACGGGGCAGGGATGAGACAGATGAAGAGGATAAGAAGCGTGAATCGGACACAGAGGTGGAAAATTTTGCAGGTAAGCAGTTTCAAGGGAGAGACGGCTCTGTGATCTACTTTGAAACAGATGACGAATTTGTGTGGTACCAGTCGGATGAAGACCATGATGACAATTATTTTAGCGGGACATATGAGTTCTACTTTGCAGAGGATGCACAGGATTATATTGTAAATGATCTTTCAGATTTGGGTTTAACAAAGGAAGAACTCACTGACTATTTCGAGCGGAACAATGACAGTGATTTTTACAGGTTATCGAATTTCTGCTGTATGGTCATGCATAATGATAAAATGAAGATGAATGGAGAAGACATAGCTCTGAGCAGCGAAAGCAGCGACTCCTATTACATGGGATTCTATGCGAACGACTATTTTGACGCATCCAATATGCTGACAGGGAATTATGCAATCTTCACCCTGAAATAAACAGGAGATTTCCAGTCTTTTTCAGGTCCAACTGAAATGCGCGACCAATTCAATCATGACCTGACTCTGATAGAAAAATATGTGTTCAGAGGAATAGCGCACCTCTGATAAATGCATTATAACATAATTAAAAAAAAGGTGATACCGGCAATAGGGGAATTCGTGATACAACCCTATTGATAATACTTTTTTTGTTGCAAAACAATTGTATAAATTGTATAATGTTCAAGATATAGTCATATTTTTAAGATAAAAATTGTACAAAAGATAAGGAGGATAATATGGCAATTATTGATGTTGTAGAGTGGAGTCCTACCAGCAATGATGTATTTGCTTACAAATTTCCAAACAATGAATTAAGTACAGCAACACAGCTCATTGTTCATGAATCACAGGAGGCTGTGTTTTTTTCAAAAGGTCAGCTGATGGGAAAGTTTGGACCAGGAAAACACAAATTGACTACCGAGAATTTACCCATTTTGCGTAATTTGTTTGGAATTCCATTTGGTGGGAAAAATCCTTTTGTGGCGGAGGTATGGTTTGTAAACAAAACAGCGCCTTTGAACATTGATTGGACAACAACAACTATGAGATATTTAGATCCCGAATATAATCAAATGGTTCCTTTGTACGCGCAAGGACGTTATGGATTGAGAGTTAAGGATGCAGAACGCTTTTTAGTGAAGTTGGTTGGAACAATGACCGGTTTTACGGCTGCACAGTTAACAGATCATTTTATGGGAGCATTAATTGCCAAAACCAAATCTTCTATTATGGCATTTATGACTGCAAACCACGTGGGGATTAATCAGATTTCCTCTTATCTGGATAATCTTTCAACTTTCATTAGACAGCCTATGGCTGAATTTTGGGAAGAATATGGTTTTGATCTTCCGGGATTCTATATAACAAGTGTTGACATCGATGTTTCAACACCGGAAGGCAGAAAAATATCAGAAGCGCTGTCAGACCGTTCAGCACAGGCAATAGCAGGTTATACCTGGCAGCAGAAGCAGTCATTTGATGTTGCAAATAATGCTATGAGTAATGGTTCTCAAATGGGAATCTTAGGGGTAGCTATGATGACAGGTGCTTTCGCAGGAAATGGCGGTGGTATGGGAAACAGTATGTTTCAGCAACCAAATCCGGGACAGTACCAGATGCCAGTGAATCAAGGCTATGGCATGAATGCTAATCAGCAGATGATGCCTCATGCAAGAGCAGAAGTATTCTGTTCCAATTGTGGTAAAAAATTCCCTACTACTTCTCAGTTTTGCCCATTTTGTGGTGATCAGTATAGACCTTGCTCTGTATGTGGTGCCGATAATGGTAAAAATGCAAGTCGTTGCGTGACCTGCGGATCTGTGCTTCAGACAACACAATTTGCAACAAACGTGTGTAGCAAATGTAATTCTCCTATTCAGCCGGGAACAAAGTTCTGTGCTGTTTGTGGTAATCCATTATAGGAGGTAGAGATATGAAACAACAAAAACCAGTATTCGTCAGAACTATTTTATTTTTTATAGGTCTTTTTATTTTATTGTTATCAGCATGTCTGATTCATTTCCAGGTGACCGCTTTTAACTGGAGAATGACTTTTGCATACATTTCATTATGCGTGATTTATATTCTTTTCTTTTTACCGGGCTGTTTTGCTTTAAGGGACGATAGAAAGAGTGGAAATATCTTTATTGGAGGTGCAGTATATTTTAAGGGATGCGTAGTATATACAATTCTTTCCGCAATTGTCGCAGGCTGTATTTTTGGATTGTTGATTCCATTTGCAATCGCTTTTAGCTTGCAAATGGCAGCTTTCTTTATTTTCCTGATCTATTGCTATTTGTCAGGAGTTGCTTCCGATAAAGTTCTGGGAGTGAAGCTGCAGGAAGAGGCGAAAACCTCTCAATTAAAAGCGTTACAGGCTGGAACAGCAAGTATGCTAATTCGAGTAAATCAGTCGGCTAAGTGCGATGAAGAGATGAAAAAGAGTGTTCGTAAATTGTCGGAAGATTTACGTTATTTATCTCCATCCAACACATCAAGATGTGCTGAACTGGAAGGTTGTATGCTGGATATTGTAAATACGGTTTGCAGAGCGGGTTATTTAGATGAAAAAAGTCTTGCTTCACAGGATGAGTTGAAGAAGATGATAGATGAATTAACAATGCTGTACGAGCAGAGAAAATTAATGTATTAAGGTTGGTGGAAGAATGACAGGAAAAGTATTTAGTGATTCGGCAAATATTTATCAGGATCAGGCAAAAATATTGTTTGATTATTACAAGTCAGCAGCAGAGAAAATTGTTGCAGAGGAGATGGAATTAGAGCAGCTGGGCAGCGAGGTAGGGAATGCAATTGCGGCTGATGAGGCTGCACTTAATAAATCAAAGAAACTGTTCCCAATCGTTATGATTGGAAGTGCGGTTTTGTTGCTTTTGTTTTTTGTACTGCCATTATTAGTGCTGATACCAATTGCAGGTTTTGTGTATGGTGTCAAACAATTTTTAGATTCAAAAAAGTATGCACAGCAGATTGAAAATGGAAAAATACAATTGCAGCAATTACAGCAGAGCTATCAGCAGATCCGTAGAGATTACTCTGTTGATAAAATTGGTGTAACTTATGTTCCAGTGGCAACCAGAATGCCTTTCGAGGAAAAAAGTTTCCTGATTGACCATACAAACTCAGTACCGGAAACAGATTTCCAACTGAATGTATTACATCAGCCTGAGGAATTCCAAAATTCTATGACAAACTTGAAAAAATCCATGGAAAACATTCCAATTGTAGAGACAAATGAAAAATCTGAGAGCATCAATACTTCAGATTATTCAGTTTCTGTTCAAAATGTTACGCTGCATGATTATGTTGGTAACATTGACAGGCAGGTTCGTAACATTAATTATCTGTTAAATGATAGTGAGAATGTGTCAGTCAGCATGCCTGTGATTATGCCAGGTAGTGAACGCGCCAATATTATTCAGGAATACGCAACAGATGAGATTGGAAATCATCCAGTTGTTTGTGCTTTTAATGTAGATTTTACAAGAGAGATGGAACAGTTTTCATCTTTGAATAGTTTGAAAAATCAGATGAGTGGTGGGGAAGATAGCGACAGCACGGAATACATGACTAAGACTATGGCACAAATGGCTGAATCAGTACAGCTTTTGTCAAAAACCAAAAATGCCGGTTCTAGTAAATTGATTCAATATACTTCGGATATTTTTTCAACAGTTTTAAAAGCAGGATACACGCAGTATTCACCAAAGCTTGAAGCGGAGGAAATCGAAAAAGTACGTTCTACAGATTTTGATTATCAGTCTTCTGTAAATGGATACACTCCATTTACCATGAAAAAGAGTTCGCGTGTAAAATATGAAATGTTCTCAGGGAACTGGATAGCAGAAGACGGTTCAACAACAACAATGCCATTTGGGATGCATCAGATTGATGAAGAAATTCTGGTTCCTGTCATTACTTCATTAATGGAAGAAAATCGTATTGAACGTTTAAAGATTTACAATAATATTGAGGATCAAAAGCGAGAATATTTGGATAAATGGTCTTCCGAAATTGGTAATTATTTTAGGGATAACCGTAAATCAGCAGATGAGTTGATTACACATATGCGAGAGACTTATGCAGATTATGTTAGTGCGTCGAATATGTATCAGTCATTAAGTGATACAACTGGTTTGATGAAATCAACCCAAAACGTCGATGATGCAGAAGTGAAAGAAATAGACCAGCAGGCAGAAATGATTGCCGGATTTGAATTACAGGCAAAGCAGTGTAATGAACAGCAGGAACGTTTTGCAGAGTTCATGGATAGAATACAGGAAAGTATTGGAGATACTACAAATGATTTTGCCCACATCGAATATTATGAAGGTTCGTTAAGAGATATTGCTTCTCATGAAACTGCCGTTGCAATGGCAAATCTTCATGAGCTGGATCAGAGAAGAAAACAGTTAGTTCAGGTTAGCCCATATCTGGCTGCTTACGGTGAACTTCCACCTGAACCAAAGACAAGTCCTGAAATGATCGAGCATGTACAGATTGATTTAGAGCGCGAAGTTTCAGAAAAATTGGAAGAAATTGAAACTAGAAAACTGAATCTGTCTGATTCAAATACAGAAAGTGAAAGGTGATTTCTATGGCAACATTTGATTGTATAGTTGATACAACGCCGATGGCGAATTCAGTTGATACAGTTTCAAAACATGTTTTAGGGACAACAGCAGCAGTAACAGCGATGCAGGCAGCTGTAATCAAAACGGAGATGGATTCTGCTGATACCATTTGTAAAAATGTAGACCGTGGATTCTATAGCTTAATTCGGTCGCAGCTGAGCATGAAACTGGCAAAGCATTATACGGAGATGAATGCAAAACTGGTTTTGCTGTTAGAGTATTCTAAGTCATTAGGAAAGATTCAGAACAGAATGGAAGCCGATGTAAATCGACTGAGAAGAGAGTATTATAAAACCTTTCATGGTCTGGATAAAGCATTAGAGAACAGAGTTTATCAATTGGATAAAAATGCAATGATTTTAGCTGATTTGAGAAACAAACTTCTGAGACAAC
Organism: Lachnospiraceae bacterium; assembly: GCA_017424235.1. GTDB lineage: Bacteria > Bacillota > Clostridia > Lachnospirales > Lachnospiraceae > COE1. Next base: position 6,204 of record JAFPAQ010000042.1, read on the forward strand.
ATGTTGTTAAGGATATTGCAAAGGTGGTTTGTACAGACTTGGAAGCCACCAGAGTTTCTCAGTTATCATTAACAGCACATATGAAAACAAAAACAAGTGCAACGTTAAATGCCATCGAAAAAAATGTATGTGCTAATCAAAAGTTCCGTGTACAGATTAAGGAGATTTTGGGTTCAAAGAAATTGAAAGATTCGGCACAGGAATACGTACCTGTTATTTATCGCAAAGCACAAAGTACAGCGGTGGCTGGAACAGAAGTTGTTAACTTATATTTTCCGGATTTTATGGAAAAAAATATGAAAGACCAGATTGAAACAAGCATGATGAATCAGATTGAACAGTTAGTAGAGGGAGAAGTTTCCGCGGAAGAGAAAGCAGAGATTGCCAAAGAGTTTCAAAAACTTATGTCGGAATCTTCTGTGACTCAAAGAGTAGCACAAACAATGATGAAATTATTTGGAAATGAGGTACGCCCATGAGCTATAGTCAATCTTTTCAAAATAGCATAACCGTCTCAGGAGATGTTAGAGTTTCTTATCCGGCAAGTGAACATGGTGGTACGGTGACAGCGCACTATAGTGAGGTTGTCCCAATCAACATAAATCTGCATGTAAACACTGATAAGTTTGATGAGACCGTTGTCAAAACCAATCATTGTGTAGATGGATTGACTGGCGCAGTTGCGGCAATGGATGCAGCACAGTGTAAGGTAATCAAGGACGGTTCGAAGAAAATATCCGAAAGTTTGGTGAACGGGTTCTATCAGTATATTAATTCAGAAATGTCTGCTCAAAAAAGTGAAAACTTTAGTATGGTTAGTTCCAAATTTGCTTTACTTATGGAATTTACAAAGGATATGATCTCGAAACACGAACGCATGAGTTCAGATGTTGAGCGACTCCGTGGCCATTTTGGAAGGTTGTTTGCAGATATGGATAAAGATTTAGAAAGACGTATTCATAAACTGGATGAACCTGCATTTCACCTTGCCAATCAGGTGAGAACTGACTTGATAGAAGTTCCTTATAAAGTAGCAGCAAGCTTTGGTTTAGAGCAGATTAGCGAAAATAATCGTTCTCAGAATTTGATTGCAAGTGCAAGACTTAAGAAAAAAATGTCTGATGCGATGGACACAATTTCTGGATTAGTTGTGAAAAATTTGGATTATCAGAAGGCAGTGAAACAGATTCTTTTCCAACAAAAATGTGAAGAGCCTTGCGTGGAATACTTACCAGCTATTGTTTGTGAAAAGAAGAATTTGACAAATGATGGACAAATTAGTAAAGAAGTTTATGTAGCAGAAGTAAATGGCCAGGAACAGATCATTGCAACGGTGCAAAACTGTTATGGTGATAATAATGCTGGAGAATGGAAAAACATGTCTCAGGAAGATTTAAAGTTATTGAATCAGGCCTTTAACAATATATTAGAGAATGGTTTTACAGAACAACAACATAATGATTCAAAAAATGATCGTGTGTGTAAAGAAATCATGCGAATGTGGAACAGCCATCAAACAATGTTGAAATTGTAAAAAGGAGTATAAGATACAATTATGATAGAATTAGAAGAAATTCGAATTAGCGATAATGAGATTCACTTGAAAAACAATCTGGTGAAATCTGCAATTTTACCTCAAAATTCAAAAGAACTAAATCGCAACTTGAAAATTCAAGGTCAGGTAATTGTTGAAGGTGCGGTTTATGGCAATAGTATTGATATTGGTGAAGGTGAAGTAACCTTTGAAAGCGCTGTTTTTGCAAATTCTGAGTTACATATCGAAAATGATATTAAAGGTGAAGTGTTTTTTAAAAAGGCTGTGGCTAGTACAGATACCATTGCTGCATTTTTATCATCCGGAAGAGCAATTTTTGGATCTGATGTGAACTCAAAAGTTGTTAAACTAAAGAATTGCTTTATCAGTGGAAGTATTTTTGCACAGGAAGTAAACTTGGAAAACTGCATTGTGTTAGGCGGAGTTTTTGCGACCAAGCAGCTAAATATGACAAGCTGTATCACAGGAACCTTTCACTGTCCTTCTGTAGAGATTGCAGGAATTAATTATATTCTGTATCCGGCATGCTTTTCAGTTGAACCGATGAGCGCTCTTCCAAAGTCAGAATTATACAATTTGTCGCTTGCACATTTGGGTGCACTTTTCAAAGGTGAGAAAGAAGATGCTAATACTGGAAAAATAAAAATTGATATTGAATACGACAGGCAATATACGTCTCTTGTTGGTGAGGAAGATTCCAGAACTGTTATCAATAGTTATTCTGTATCGGGGAAGATTCTTGCCACAGATATGATTGATTTGGATAAATTGGAAAATCACTTTTTGATTAAGGCTGGTGCACTGGGCTCACAGATTTTGAAGGTATATAGTTTGACAAAAGAAGATGGAACAAAATCAGATGAATTAACCATCCAGAACATTGCAGATTTCTTTTTCAAGATTTTAAGTGGAGAAATCAGTGTTCAGGAATTATCTGGAGAGATTAGCTATGCAGAATTAAAAAGAAATCTAATGTAAAATTATTTCTGATGAACCATATGCAGGGAAAATTTGGATGAGTATTCAGTTATGTTAGGGTTGTTTCATGAATGAAAATTGAATAAGTAAGAAGTACCAGAAAAGACTGGAAAATCTGCAGTTATACAAAATTGCAGATTTGCTGGTCTTTTTCCTTGTGTAGAGGTATATTATACCCCCTAAAATCCCAGTGGTGTCAGGCACAATAAATAATAGAATATTTGAACCCAAGATTATCCACAGAAGAAAACTGTATTGCATTAAGTCATGCCAGACGCTTTGGTAAGTCTCATGCAGCCGGAATGATAGATGACTATTATAGTCGTGGCTGTGACTCTTAATCGCTGTTTGATGATACAAGAATTGCCAAAGTCCTGTTTGATTGGCTTAGATGTTCAGTAACTCGGTAATATCAGAGAAGTTGATAAACAAATCGTCATAAATATTGACTTTGATTGTGGAATCAAAGGAGTAATGGATATCAAGCATATTTCCTTCAAAATAATTGACAATCACAGTCTTGCGGCGGGAATCAACAATCCAATATTCACGTACTCCGGCATTTTTGTAGTAGTATAGCTTGCGGATATAGTCGTCTGCCGGATTATTAGGAGAGACAATTTCGATGATGAAATCAGGAGCACCATTACATCTCTTCCCGTCCAGCTTATCCTTATCACAAATAACCATTATGTCAGGCTGAACGATTGTAAGAGGTTTATCAGACAGCTTCACGTCAAATGGAGCACTGAATACTTGACATGAGCCTTTCTTGTTTTTAATATAATTGTAAATGATGTTCGACAGTTCCATAGAGAGTGTCTGGTGAATCTGTGATGGACTGGACATATCATAGACAACCCCATCAAAGACTTCTACTCTTTTATCTTCCGGAAGAACTTCATACTGATCCAGAGTGATTATTTCAGGTTGTGGCTGTAATGCTGGTGGCATAAAATACACTTCCTTTCATGGTTATTATACTAAACAAATTCAGGGTATGCACGTATTATAACACGCCGGTTACCCTTCGTCAAAGAAAAGAGGATTACGCCTGCATACTCATCATAGGTTCCAGACAGATTCTGCCATGTTCCTGCAGATGCATGATGGAGTTGTCGCAGGAATCACTGGCTGGCAGAACAGCGATCATTCATATGCCATCCTTGTCACAACATGAATTATATGGAACAGGAGAAAATCATAAGTTTGTAATTAATCACATTAGAAAGGCATGGTTTGAATCATTGAAAAATAACAAAAAAGTATTGCTGTATATTCTTGTAGCTTCAGTATTGATTTTTTGCTGCATATTTCTGGCAGGACAAAATAAGAAACAGATGTTATCAGATTTTGGTCAAAATATCTTGGCAGAAGAGCCACAAAGCATCTTGACAGAAGAGCCACAAAGCATCTTGGCAGAAGAGCCACAAAGCATCTTGACAGAAGAAAGTGTTGCAGCTTCAGGTAAGGTAGAAAATGAAACTATGGCTGAAGTGGAAAATGAGGTAAAAACTGAGTTGAGTGATACAGATTCCGGTTCGGTTTCTGAAACTGGAGACGCCAGTCAAACTCCTGAGAAAAAATATACAGTATGTATAGATCCGGGACATTTTCTTGATGAAGAGGATGTGATGGAGGCACAGAATACCTATGGATACAGGGAAAGTAATGTTTCGCTGAGGCTTGCAATCGCACTTAAGGCAGAGCTTGCCAAATATGGAATAGATGCATATATGACAAGGGAAACAGATCATATAACGCTTGGAGGATATACAGATAAGGAGCTTGATAAGGGACACATAAGCTTACGAGGTGAGTTTGCAAAGGGAAGTGATCTGTTTGTTTCACTGCATACCAATTCAAATGGAATAGATGCAAACCAGGTTGGCACCTTCGAACAGCCAAAGGAAATAAATAAGACAATAATCATTGTAAATAAAGTGGCATACAATTCAGACACTGCCTTAAATATAGCCAATAATATAGGTACAGAGCTCTCAAAGGTAAATTATGACAGCGGGCTTTCATTTACAAATCAGTTTATTGCTGTGACAAGAGATACCGCCAGAGAATGGACAGCCGAATATAATGATGGACTTAACCAGGTCGGTACAGTGTGTTACAGATGGGGTACCAAAGGGGATTATTATGGAGTACTTAGGGGAGCTTCCAATGTAGGAGTACCCGGCATAATCATTGAGCATGGTTTTCATTCGGTAGAGGAATTGAGAAAGCAGGCAATGACACAGGAGCTTGTCGAGAAGTGGGCAAAGGCGGATGCATATGCAATCGCCAAAGGCTTTGGTCGTTAGGGTAAAGAAGTTATATCCCGAGTTTTGGTCTTAGGCATTGACAAAGCAGGTTACAGTGGAATAAAATAAATTGATTAAAAGCCGTGTATACGGCAGAATGAGAGGAATAAAATGGCTAACGATAAGAAAATGGTAGAAGCTATTACTTCTATGGAAGAGGATTTTGCCCAGTGGTATACAGATGTTGTTAAGAAAGCAGAGCTTTGCGATTATTCAAGCGTAAAGGGCTGTATGATAATCAAGCCCGCAGGATATGCAATATGGGAACAGATACAGAACCAGCTTGATGCAGAGTTTAAAAAGACAGGTGTTGAAAATGTATATATGCCTATGTTCATTCCTGAAAGCCTTCTTCAGAAGGAAAAGGATCATGTAGAGGGATTTGCTCCCGAAGTAGCATGGGTAACACATGGCGGACTTGAACCACTTACAGAGAGAATGTGTGTAAGACCTACATCAGAAACACTTTTCTGTGATTTCTATGCAAATGAGATACAGTCTTACAGAGATCTTCCAAAGGTATATAATCAGTGGTGTTCAGTAGTTCGTTGGGAAAAGACTACACGTCCATTTTTAAGAAGCCGTGAATTCTTATGGCAGGAGGGACATACAGCACATGCCACAGCACAGGAGGCACAGGAGCGTACAGTTCAGATGTTAAATGTGTATGCAGACTTCTTAAAGGATGTTCTTGCAATCCCTGTAGTAAAGGGACAAAAGACTGATAAGGAGAAATTTGCAGGTGCAGAAGCTACATATACAATAGAAGCACTTATGCATGATGGAAAAGCGCTTCAGTCCGGTACAAGCCATAACTTTGGTGATGGTTTTGCAAAGGCATTTGGAATACAGTATACAGACAAGGATAATACACTTAAATATGTTCATCAGACTTCATGGGGTATGACTACACGTCTTATCGGTGCTGTTATCATGGTACATGGTGATGACTCAGGACTCAAGCTTCCACCTAAGGTAGCACCTGTTCAGATAATGGTAATTCCAATCCAGCAGAAAAAAGAAGGTGTGCTTGATAAGGCATATGAGCTTCGTGACAGACTTATTGCAAAAGGCTTTAGAGTAAAAGCTGATGATACAGACAAGAGTCCGGGCTGGAAATTCAGTGAGTGCGAGATGAGAGGTGTTCCTTTCAGAATCGAAATCGGACCAAAGGATATCGAAAATAATAAATGCGTATTTGTAAGACGTGATACAAGAGAAAAGATAGAGGTATCTCTTGATGAGGTGGAGACAAAGGCAGCAGAGCTTCTTGACACAATTCAGAAGGATATGTATGAGACAGCAAAGGCACACCTTGAAGCACATACCTACAAGGCAGTAAACTGGGATGAATTTGCACAGATTATCAACACAAAACCAGGCTTTATTAAGGCTATGTGGTGTGGAGACGTTGAGTGCGAAGACAAGATTAAGGATGAATTTGCAGCAACAAGCCGCTGTATGCCATTTGAGCAGGAAAGCCTGAGTGACAAGTGCGTATGCTGTGGTAAACCTGCCAAGAAGATGGTTTACTGGGGAAGAGCATATTAATATATTTCAAAAAACAAAGGATATCGCCCTGCGATATCCTTTGTTTTTTTGAAATATAAATAATGTAGACATTTTAAACCTCTAAATAATAAACTTTTCATAAATAATGGTTATTTTGTTTAAAATTTTTTAGAAAAGATATATAATAATTATATATTTGTCAGGATTGTGTAAGTACAAAACACAAAAAAGACCATTTAATATAAATTTTGGTGTTTCATACACACTGAATAATATAAATAAATATCGGAAAGGGAAACGGATATGAATATTTTAGTAATCAACTGTGGAAGCTCTTCACTTAAATATCAGCTTATAAACAGTGAAAGTGAAGAAGTACTTGCAAAAGGACTTTGCGAGAGAATCGGACTTGAGGGAAGTCTTATAACACATCAGGCAGCAGGAAAAGAGAAGGTAAAAATAGAAACCCCTATGCAAAACCATACACTTGCTATCAAACAGGTCATCAGTGCACTTACAGATGCAGAGCATGGTGTTATTGCTTCACTTGACGAGATTGGTGCAGTAGGACATCGTGTTGTACATGGTGGAGAGAAATTTTCAACTTCTGTAATAATAGATGATGAGGTAATGAAAGCAATTGAGGAGTGTAATGACCTTGCACCGCTTCACAATCCGGCAAACCTCATCGGTATCAATTCCTGCAGGGAGATCATGCCCAATGTGCCAATGGTGGCAGTATTTGATACAGCCTTCCACCAGACAATGCCAAAGAAGGCTTACTTATATGGACTTCCATATGAGTATTATGAAAAATATAAGGTACGCCGTTATGGATTTCATGGTACAAGCCATGATTATGTATCTGCACGTGCAGCAGAGCTTCTTGGAAAGAAAAGAGAGGATCTTAAGATTATTGTGTGCCACCTGGGAAACGGGGCATCTGTTTCAGCAGTTGACCATGGCAAATGTATAGATACAAGTATGGGACTTACACCGCTTGAAGGACTTATCATGGGTACACGTTCAGGAGATATTGACCCTGCAATATGTGATTTTATATGTCAGAAGGAAAATATCACTCCTGCACAGATGAACAATATCCTCAACAAGAAATCAGGAGTGTATGGTATGACAGGTATCTCAAGTGATTTCAGGGATATTGAAAATGCCGCCTATGCCGGTGATGAAAAAGCAATTGCAGCACTTGATGCCTTCCACTATAAGGTAGCCAAATATATTGGTGCTTATGCAGCAGCAATGAATGGAGTAGATGCAATCGCATTTACAGCAGGCGTTGGTGAAAATAACAAGGTGGGACGTTCGGAAATAGCTAATTATCTTGGATATCTTGGCACCAGTATGGATGAAGAAAAGAATAATGTAAGAGGCGAGGACAGGATTATTTCAAAGGATGGAAGCAAGGTTGCAATGCTTTGTGTTCCAACTAACGAAGAGCTTGCAATCGCACGTCAGACATTAGCACTTTTATAGTTGATTAACTACACATAAAGATAGGCTGCAGTCAGGGCTGTTTTCAGGTAAACAGATAATCCTTATTGTAGCCTATTTGTAAATATGTACTCTCGGAATCTTTTAAACAGATTCCGAGAGTACATATATGTGGAAAGGAGGAGCTTATGAAGTTTAAGACGAAGATGACAATTTTGTTTCTGGTAATAATATTGGTACCTATTTGTTTTTCTACCATTGCTTTTTTTGGAATAGGTTATTATGAAAATATAGATATGATAAATGAAATCAGAAAAGAAGATGTTATGATAGGAAGCATTGTTAATAAGAGATTCATGCACTCTATAGTATCGTCATCAGTGGTTATACTTATTGCCACAAGTGCAATCATAACTGCATGGATAAATAAGGACATTTATAAGCCTATACAGCAGTTAAGTGGTGCGATGCAGCATATTGCAATGGGAGATTATGATTTCAGGCTTCCGGATAAAGGTGACAGTGAGATAGGCATTTTATACAGCAATTATGAGCAAATGCGTTTGAGACTTAAGGAAAGTGCAGAAGAGGAGCTTTTAAATGAAAAAAAGTCCAAGGAGCTTATAAGCAATATCTCACATGACCTTAAGACCCCTATTACTTCAATAAAAGGATATGTGGAAGGTATTATGGATGGGGTTGCTGATACACCTGAGAAAATGGATAAGTACATAAAGACCATTTATAATAAGGCAAATGATATGGACAGGCTTATAAATGAGCTTACCACTTATTCGGCAATTGATTCAAATAAAATACAGTATCATTTTCATGTTATAAATATTTCTGATTATTTTGCGGACTGCGTGGAGGAGGTCGGTCTGGATCTGGAATCCAAAAATATCCAGTTAAACTATACCAATCTGGTATCAGAGGGTACAAGTATAGTGGCAGACCCTGAGCAGCTTAAAAAAGTAATAAATAATGTTATCGGAAACAGTGTAAAATATATGGATAATGATAAAGGTGAGATAGATATTCGTATTATTGAAGAAAATGAGTCTGTAAAGATAGAGATAGAGGATAATGGAAAAGGTATCCCTGCAAAGGATATAGGAAATATATTTGAGAGATTTTACAGAACTGATGCCTCACGCAATTCAATGAAGGGTGGAAGTGGTATTGGACTTAGTATAGTAAAGAAAATCATAGAAGATCATGGTGGATATGTGTGGGCTACCAGTAAGGAGGGCGAAGGCACCTGTATTCACTTTGTCATAAGGAAATATGTGCAACACCATGATGAGGTAGTTGTTTAATAAATGGGCGTACTTTCGGCATCTGTTTAAAAGATTCCGGGAGCATATATTGATAATAAGAAAGGTAAAATTAAAAGTATGAGTAAAATTTTGATAGTAGAAGATGAACAGGCTATTGCTGAGCTTGAAAAAGATTATCTGGAATTAAATGATTTTGAGGTTTCAATAGAAAATAATGGTGTAGATGGACTTAACACTGCACTTAGTGGAGACTTTGACCTTATAATACTGGATTTGATGCTTCCGGGGATGGATGGCTTTGAGATATGCAAGAAAATAAGGGAAGACAAGAATATACCAATTATAATGGTATCTGCCAAGAAGGATGATATAGATAAGATAAGAGGACTTGGACTTGGGGCAGATGATTATCTTACAAAACCCTTCAGCCCAAGTGAGCTTGTTGCCAGAGTAAAGGCACATATGTCACGTTACAAGAGACTTGTAGGAAGTCATGCAAGGGAAAACGATATAGTTGAGGTGCGTGGAATACGCATTGATAAGACAGCAAGACGCATAACTGTCAATGGGGTTGAGAAGCCTTTTACAACCAAGGAATTTGACCTTTTGACTTTCCTTGCTGAAAATCCCAACAGGGTATTTACAAAGGATGAGCTTTTTAAGGAAATATGGGATATGGATTCAATAGGTGATATTGCAACTGTAACTGTGCATATCAAAAAGATACGTGAAAAAATTGAGGAAAATTCCGCAAAGCCACAATATATTGAGACGATATGGGGCACTGGATATCGCTTTAAATTATAAAGAATTTTATGCCCCATATCGTCTAAAAAGATGTGCAGACTACGTCGCACCCATATCAGCCAAGCTGATATGTTATATGGGGCACAGGATATCGCTTTAAATTATAAAGAATATTGTTATTGTACAAAGGCTGTATCCCGTGAGGTGTTTTCAGAATGAAAACCTGATTAATCACATAACGTGTTCAGAACAAAAGCCCATAATATCATGTAATAAATCGTGTATAGGAATATAAAACATGGATAAAATGATTGTATACGAAGATAAGAATATAATGGTTATACACAAACCGGCAGGGATTGCGACACAGACAGGAAGACTGGGGCAGGCGGATTTGGTATCAGAGCTTAAGAACTACAGAAAGAAAAAAGGTGAAGACACCTACATTGGTGTTGTTCATCGGCTTGATCAGCCCGTCGAAGGACTTTTGGTGTTTGCAAAAGATGCAAAGAGTGCAAAAATATTGACAAATCAACTAGGCACAAAAGTGTTAAACAAGAGTTATTCAGCTATAGTGTCAGTTGAGACTGATACAGAGTTGACAGGTGGAAAACTTAGAGACTATCTGCTCAAGGATAATAGAACAAATACTTCAAGTGTAGTATCAGAAGAAAAACCTATTCCGAAAGAAGCAAAAGAAGCAGTTTTGTATTGGGAAATCGTGCAAAAATGTGGAAATGCTGCACTAATAAAAGTAAAACTTTTAACAGGAAGACATCATCAGATAAGAGTGCAGATGTCCAATGCAGGTATGCCACTTTTAGGAGATATAAAGTACGGAAGTGAGTTTTCAAAAAAGCTGTCTAAGCAGCTTAATATCAAAAATACAGCTTTGCTTGCTGATAGTATTGAGTTTGAACATCCTTTAACAGGAAAAAAGATGAGTTTTAATATCGATAATGGCAGTATGCTGTCCAAAATAGTTGTAAAAATATAATATATTGGTGTAAAAAAATAATAATTCTGACAATATGAACACACTTATTGAGTTGACACTCTTTAAAGTAGAGGGTATAATAAATTATGTAAGAGGGAACTTTTCTATTTGTGAATTGTTGTTTTAGTGTGTGTAAAGTAAGATTTAATAGTACTAAAGAGTGCTTTTTGCAATAGAAATAAGGGAAAGCTTATATTTGATGCAAGATTATTGCTCTGGCTGTTATTATCAGATTTGACAAAGGGTGATAATATACATCATTAATTAAATACTTCTTTTTGAGCTAGTGATTCAGTCATAAACCAATTAGGCCTTGTATTTTGCAAGAACTCATTTAAAGGGGGAGTAATTACCAAAGGAGGCCACTTGAGTATGGATGGAATGCAGAACTGGACAAATTACTTAGAGGTAATGCGTAATCGGCTTTTGATAGTTAATGATGCTGAGAGTTTAATTTCAGTTTTAAACGATGTTAAAAATATACCTATTGCACTATCAACTATTGAAGATGTTACAGACGGAACCGGATTAAATATGTCAATATCCGTAATTTGTTCGGAGGTAAAAGTTGTTGGACATGTAATGTGTCTGGTAAGCGATGACATGTTTACCACAGTACAGCTGAATCTCGACACTGTTCGTAAGATAAGTTCGAAGATTTCGGTAGATGGAAAAGGTGTTGTCATGAAGCTTACGATTAAAAACGGTGCAGAATTCTTACTTATGTTCCACACCGATTTGGTGGAGGAAGATGAAGAAAAGTTATGATAATAAAAACTTATTTCTGCAGCGTCATATTGGGGAACACAGGATATACCTGTGAAAATTAATTTGAAAATGAAAACACAGGAGAATTGTATTAATTCTATTGATTAATACAATTCTCTTTTGCTTTATATAATTGCCTGGTGTTATAAAAAGTGATAAAATTGATATGGTTGTGAAGAACCTGGTTTGGAACAGTTATAAATTAATTTATAAAGTGTGGTGAGTATAAATGGAATATAGAAAGAAAGCTGATTTAAAGGTTGAGTGTATAGTGTCTGAAGAGGATTTTGAGTTTTTTGGAATTTGTTTTGATGATCTTCTTGAAAGAACAAAGGCAGGTATGAATTTTATAAGAAGGACAAAAGAGCTGTGTGCCATGACACAGAAGGTGCAATGGACTAATGTTGCATATACTCTTAATATAGGCATGCTTGCGGATGGCAGACTTTCGCTGGAATTCAGTGAATGTATAGAGGACTATGTAAAGAGTCTTAGAAATTCAATGATTGCTGCAGATGAAAGAACTAAAGAATCTCTTTTGGAATTTATAACTACTCTTGAATCATCAGATGAAGAAAGCGCGAGAAAGCTGGTAGCAAATTTTGAAAAAAATATAAAAAAACTCACTGTAAATAAATAAAATAGAATTAAAAAGCATATATAATATTCACAATTGTATTCTAATATGATATAATATAAATGTATTTTAAAAATAACAAAATGTATTCTTGGATTTTTGATAATATTTATTAAAATATTCTGAGAATACATTTCGTGCAAAAAGGGGATAAGAATATGGCAGATGGAAAGGTGACAGCGTTTATGTACAGACTTGTAAAAATTGTATTAACCATTATGGTTGGTGCATTTATAGGGGCATTTGCGATGAATGTATCTACAGTAAATGCAGCTGAAAGCGAATTAGTGATAATCGAAGATGAACAGGTAGCGCTTGACGACGGTGAAGCACAGGTTGCGGAACAGGCAGATGGAGCTTCAAGTGTAGCATTTCTTATCATGGGTGGAATGTTACTTATAGTTATTGCTGTAGTAATTACGGTGGTTGCTACTTTTGTGGTTACAGCACCTATAGCTGATGAGATTTAAAATTTAAAAAGTAAATAAATGTAATAAAAAAAGGATGCAAGGCTGCATCCTTTTTTTGTGGGAATATATATTCCCTATTCCATTCTTATTATTTCCAACTCAGGAGTTTCTCTTAAATCATGGTAAGCTATACCATCAAATACTGTCGGACGTGACAAATCATCTTCGTGAATCTCAGTGATTCTGCCAACTATATTATTTGATAGGCATACTCTTCTGTCAACATATGCAGCGGCTATCTTTTTTAGGATTGGTTCTATATTAGGACCAAATTTTGCAAATCCCTGCGCTTCAAAGATTCTAAAGGCCTGAAATGGAGTAAGTGCCAGTCGCTGTGCTCGTGGATGAGTCATGGCCTCGTAGGTATCTGCAATACCTGCAATAAGAGCAAAAGGATCTATTCGGTTTTGTTTTATATGAGCAGGATATCCACTGCCGTCACAGCGCTCATGATGCATAATGAGTACAGTAATTACATGAGGTGGAAGCTGCTTGGTGCGTAAAAGCTCATATCCGAGATGGATGTGGCGTTGCATTTGTATAAATTCATCAGGAGTAAGCCTTTCAGGCTTCCACAAGAGCTCATCGGGTATTTTTGATTTTCCTATATCAAATAAAAAACCGGCAATTGTAAGATTATCAAGGTCTTCATCTTCTATTCCCACCCATTTGCCAAAGACACTACAGATAATACCACAGTTAAAACAGTGGTTATAGGTTATCTCATTTTCACTTGGCATCATATTGTAGAGGTAATCCAGAAGCTGTTCACCATTATGTACAGCGTCCATAATATCATCTCTTAATTCGAGAAATTTGTGAGTATTTATGTCTATTCCAAGATTGAGATTTTTCATTATTTTGTTAAAGGATTCAAGATTGGAATTATATGCCTCTACAAAGCTTTGAAAATGTGGATGAGAATGCAGATGTTTATATCTTGTCATATCAACTTCAGTTGGTTCTGCGAGATTTACCTCTTCAACCAGATAATCATTTAACAGTTTTATTTTCTCCTCTGTCAGTGAAGCATTTGCAGGCATAATAAGTTTACCTGCCGGTGTAAAGATATCGTCATATATTACCATTCCCGGTTTAACGGATTGTATTGAAAGTGTATACATTTTGTCCTCCGATCTGAATTGCTTTTTCAATTTAATATTGAAATCATGTAACTGTTCACAGCCGTTATTGTGGATGTAAACGGTTGTAAATTCGGTTAATATTCAGTAACTATGTATATTTATACTCATTTATTATATATAATAACATATTTATACTAAAATGAATATACAATTGCTTAAAAAATCTATTAAAAACCATAAAAACTTTAATTGTTCAAACAATACAAAAAACTAGTGCAATTATGAGCCCAAGCCCTTAAAAAAACCGTCGTTTATAGGGCATTTTAACCAATTTTTGATACATAATTTTTAATATTAAATCTAATAAAATTCATTGCAAAATAAAAAACCATATGATAGTATTGATTACAGAGTAGGTGGGGAGTTAGTTACATGTAAACTATGAACCTGCTGTAGATTGCTTTGAAAAATCACTCAGGTTGAGTGCACAAGGACGCACCTTGATAAGGATTTCTGTAACAAATGTTAATAACATTACTTGAAAATGTGTACTAGAAAAATTAACATATCACATTGAAAAGGGTTGAAAGGGGAAAACAACATGTTAGTAGCAAGTAGAGAGGTATCTAAGAAGAGTGCAAATATAGGAAAGAAACCAATTATCAGAAAGAATCAGGCAACAGGTGAAATGGTGGCTGGTTTCTTGGAGCCGGAAACAGGTGTATTTGAAGTAGTAATGGAAATCAATGAAGACAGAGATATCGACGAGTTTCTTGATGAGTATGATTTATCTGTTGTAATGATTTCTAAAATGTAATATTTGGAAATCGTAAGCAGTGATATTGTATATTACTGATAAGTAGCTGTATTGATTATAGCTAAACAATATTTTAAAAATTTAATAATGATAATAACTAAAGTAGTTTATTAAATATTGTACAAGAGTGCGAATCAAAGCAAGAGGGAGCGGAAGGGACCGCTCCCTTTTTCGTAAACTTAGAGAAAGGCAAGGTGATTAAATGGCAAGGAAAGAGATTTCACTTCCTTCAAATGATGGTGTTCATAAGCTGCATGTAGTGATATGGGAGCCTGAGGGTGTTGCAAGAGCAGTGGTTCAGATATCACATGGAATGGTAGAGCATATTGGCAGATATAGCGATTTTGCAGCATTTTTATGTGAGAATGGTTTTGTTGTGATAGGTAATGACCACCTTGGACATGGAAGGACAGCCGCCAATAATGCGGACTTTGGATATTTTTGTCCTGAACATAGAAGTGCCACTGTTGTAAAAGATATACATAAGGTAACAAGATATGCGAAATCAAGATATAAGAATATGCCTTATTTTCTGTTAGCTCACAGTATGGGTTCATTTTTGGCAAGAAGATATCTTATGACTTATGGTGGAGAACTGGATGGTACGATTCTTTTAGGTACAGGAGGTCAGAAGGAAAGCGTACTTATAACAGGTATGATATATGCAAAACTGATGTCCTTGTTTGTCGGAGAAAGACACCGTTCTGAATTTGTAAAGAAACAGTCGTTTCACACTTATTTGGACAGAATACCTGATTACAGCTCAGAAAATGAATGGATATCAAGGGATAAAAATGTAGTTGCTGCCTATGATGCTGACGAATTATGTTCATTTAATTTTACTTTAAACGGATACTATACATTGTTTGAAGTGATAGATTATATACAGAAAAAGAAAAATATTCAGAAGATACCTAAGGATATGCCAATTTTCTTTGCTTCGGGAGAAGAAGATCCGGTTGGTGGATATGGCAAATGGGTAAGACAGATAGTAGATGAATATAAAAAAGCCGGGATAAAAAATATCAAATTAAAAATGTACAAAAATGACAGACACGAGCTGTTAAACGAGCTTGACAGAGAAGTAGTTTATGCGGATATTTTAAATTGGCTTTTAGAATTAAGTTGACAATAATAGGGCATTATGGTAAAGTTCATGAGTATTATTTCTATAATATATATTAAATGAGGGAGAAATGAAAAAATGAACAAAAGATTAAAATCAATTGTACTTGCGCTTGTATGTGTGATGATGGTTGGAGTACTTGGTGGATGTGCTTCTAAGTTTGATGCAGTTAAATATGTTGAGGCTGTACTTGAAGGTACTTTCTATAACGATCCTACTAAGTATGTTGAGATGAAGATTGCAACAAAAGAAGAAGTTACCAGTGAGTATGAAGCAGGAATAGACGAGGTTGTTCAGGCACTTCTTTCAGGAGCAACTGCCTCTGATGAACTTAAGGCTGAGTACAAAAACATGATTACTGACTTATTCAAATGTGCAAAGTATACAGTTAAGTCAGCTAAGATGCAGGAGGATAAGACATTTACAGTAGAAGTTGAATGTCAGAAATGTAAAGTTTTTGGACCTGCTATGGAAAAATTCGCAGCAATCAGCGAAGAAGAAGCAGCAGCACTTACAGAGCAGGAGGATATCTTAAAATATATGCTTGACTGCTTCAACGCAGCAATTGCAGATGCTCAGTATGACGAGGCTGAAACAATTTCAATCAAGCTTGTGCTCAATGACAACGTATATAGTATTGACAGCAAGGATATGGAAACATTAAATACAAAGCTTTTTGATTTCCAATAAAGCAGTTTTTAAGATGGAAAGACAGATTCTTTCCATCTTTTTGTATAATAGAAAAAAGGTGCACCCACTCTTTTGTATATATGTATCTGTAATGTTTTGTGAAAAATGCACAAAGGTATAAAAAACTCTAAAAAATTCATTGCTTTAGCGAACGATTTAGATTACTATAATACAAGTATAGCAGCATATTATCACAATGGTGAAATGTTTAGTTATAGTTGGGAGAGGTTATAGAATATGGCTCGTAAGAAAAAAATGGGTGGAACTGAGGTGGCTTTCAGACCACAGACAATCATTGAAGCAAGATATGATCTGGACAGAAGACAAAATGATATACTTGATATACTTTTGGGAATTGTGGGAGAAGGCGATGATGCAGAGGACAACACACGATATGAGATAAATATTGCAGATGTCAAGCACCTTTATGACCTTAAGGATGAATCGAATGCATATATGTATTTGCAAAAAGCTGTTAAAAAGTTTGAAGGTGCAGGCTTTAAGCTTAAGGAAGATGAAAACACAGATATATATTATCCATGGTTTAGCAAGATAAAATATCAGAAAAAGCGTGGAGATGAAGGCAGGAGCAAGATAGTTGTAGACCTTCATCCGGAAGTAAAGGAAATGATAATATCTGCGAAACAGGGTGCGTATTATCGTATAGAATATCCACTTAATCTTACTAAGAAATATTCAAAGAGATTATATTATCTCTTAAAGAATAAGGAAAACTTTAATGGAGGAGTTTTTGTAGTATCATTTTCAGAGCTTCGAAAGATGTTGAAGGTGCCTGACTCATATGCAAATGCAAATGTTAAGAAAGAAATACTTGACAAGCCTTATGAGGAAATAAATGGAAATACTGATATCAGCTTTGAATATGAGCTTATTCAGGAGAAGCTTCCAAGTGGTCAGAAAAGCCTTGGTGCTGTTCGATTTAAAGTAAAGAAAGTAAGAAGAAATCATACAATAGTTGAGTATGAGACTATTGAGCAAAATGGTGATGTAATAATTGCTTCTGAGGAAGAACAGGAGATTATTGATATCCTTGGATGCTCACTTAAGGAATCAAGAGATATATTGCGTACAGCAAATGCCAATGAGCGTACACATGAACAGCTTATACATATTTTGGAGTATACCGTTGACAAGGATGTAGAAAACAGAGTGGGATATGCACTTACTTTATTAAAGAACGGATTTACGGAAGCCGCCACAAGGCGTATTGCTGCATCAAATGAAAAAAAAGCCGAGACTAAGACAAGATCTGTCAGCAAATCCTCTTGGAATAATAATGATCTCGATATAGCATATTCTCAAATGGACTTTGATGATCTTGAAAAGCAACTGTTATCCAATTAATACAGATCGGTGAATACATGGAGAGAATTTTAGCAGTAGGTATAGAATGCTCATATGGAGCCAAAAAAGTGTTGTCCGGCGTGGATATCTCAGTTCAGGCAGGACAATGTGTAGGAATTGTAGGTGCTAATGGTTGTGGCAAATCTACACTTCTTAATATCATGACAGGAATCAGAAAGCCTAAAAAGGGTGACTTGTATTTTGATGGATATAAGGTAGATTTTTGGGGCAGTACCGGGAGAAAGATGTTTATTTCATATACAGGCTATGTTCCTCAGGAAAGTAATCTTATACCTGAGCTTAGTGTTTTGGATAATCTTTTGTTGTGGTATCAGGATAAAAGAGAGTTGGAATATACTCTAAATAATGGATTTTTGGGTGCAATTGGTATAAATCAGATGTTACACTTAAAGGCCGGAAAGCTTTCAGGTGGCATGAAAAAAAGAGTGAGTATTGGATGTGCGCTCGCCGGTAATCCACCGATTTTGATGCTTGATGAACCGGATGCAGCACTCGACCTTCCCGGTAAGGAAGAAATAAGAAGATATCTTGATATGTACAGGCACTGTGGAGGAACTGTACTTGTGGCAACTCATGATGAGGGAGACCTTGATATATGTGACCGTGTATATGCGCTTCGAAATGGTAAGGCCATGGAGATTGAAAGGACACTTAGAGGGAATGAGTTGCTGAGATATATACTTAATTAGATGAAAGGATAAGGGTTAATAATGGAGGAGAACAATAACAATCAACAGCCGAGTCAGTTTGGAAACCAAACCGGTTCCCAATTTGCCGGCCAGCCAAATCAATTTAATGGCCAGCCAAATCAATTTAATGGTCAGGTAAATCAATTTAATGGCCAGCCAAATCAATTTAATGGCCAGCTAAATCAGTTTAATGGTCAGCCAAATCAGTTTAATGGCCAGCTAAATCAGTTTAATGGTCAGCCAAATCAATTCCAGAATCAAACAGGTTTCCAGTATCAAAACCAAAATGTAAACCAAACAGGTTTCCAGCCTGGAAGCATGTATGCCAATAATGCTATGGTGAATGCTCAGAAGCCAAAGAAGAAGGTTTGGCCAATAGTTATCGGTGCTGCAGCTTTATTGCTTGTAGTAATTTCAATAGCAGTTGCTGCTTTGGTTATTCCAAGTAACAAAAAAATCAATTCTTCAGCAAAGAAGATAACAGGTAATGCCCAGATCGACAATGGACTTGATCAGTTAATATCTGAAAGTTCTTTAAGTGAAAATTCTGTATACAATCAGATAGAATTTGACAAGTTATTCGAAAAGGCAAAGGATAATACACTTAATGTATCAGGAAACTTTAATGTAAGTATTGCAGGAAGTGAGCCTGTAAATGCAGGCATTGTTTTTGATGGTGTTAATGATCTGAACAATAATGTATTACAGTATGATTTAAGTGTAAATGCATTTGGAGCAGATCTGGCTTCAGGTATAGTCACATTTACCAAGGAGAGCTTATTTGTTAATTCAGAATTATTGGGAAGTGACACTTACCGCGTTGATTTTGAAAATTTTGTTGAGAGATTTGATGCATCAGAGTGGAGCAGATTATTGAATCTCAAATTACAGGATAAGCTGGAGTCAGAAGAATTCGATGCAGCAATGGAAGATATTGTCAGTCAGGAAAACTATTCTGAAGAGATGAAGAAAATCTATGAAGAGTCTTTTGCAGATTTAGAAGTAAAATATGAAAAAGCTGATAAGATGACAGTAAATATTGATGGAAAAGATGTATCATGTAATGGTGTTAATATGATTCTTGATATGGATGACCTCAATGCTGCACTTGCAGACTGGTCAGACAAACTTGTAGAGAGTGAATATTACAATAAGATAAAGGAAGAAAATAACCTTGAAGCTACTGAAATCAATATTCAGGCAAAGTCAGATATTGTTATCAGCTGGTATTTTGATAAAAAGGGACGCATCGTAAGAGTAATTACTCCTGAAGATATCATATTAAATGATGGAGAAGATGATTTATGCATCGATTTGGAAGTAGGCTTTGATGGTGTTGATATCATAACAGACAAGATGTACATCAATATAGGAATGAGCGTTGATGAGGATAAAGTCTATATAGATGCATATAAAGATGTTGAGCGCATGGATGACACCAAATATGAGTATATTACATTTGAAGTATCAAATGATAAAGAAAAGGTTACCATAGCATATGACAATAAGACTGTAGAAGAAGATGGAAGCTTTGCTATGAACCTTTCTGTTATAGACGATGCAGAAGAGGTTATGAAGGTAAATGCAAATGGTTCTGTTACAGATATTGAAAAAGGAAACACATTTACATTCTCTCTTGATGAGTGTAATGTTGCAGTTGAAGGAGAGACTTTAGCATCATTTGATGGTAATATTTCAGTTTCCAGTGATAAAAAAGACGTATCAGTTCCTGAGAACTCATTAGATATGCTTGAGATGTCAGAGAGCGATATCTATGGTATGATTATGGGAATTATGTATAAGTAAGTTATGAATAGTAAAATTTTTATATGGTTCAGAACTGAATATAAAAGGGCAGCAGCTATGCTGCCCTTAATTTTAAAACGTGCAGTGATACTGGTTATGGTTTGTGCGATCATGGCAGGTATAACTGTATTTTTTGTTAATGAAATAAAACAAAAAGAGCCACAAAAAGATATATCAGTAAATATAGGATATGTTGCGGGCACAGATAATATGACTCAGCTCGCAATCAAATATGTTAAGGGTATTGCCTCGGTAAAAGCCATGTGCAATCTTCAAAGCTATGACCTGGAGGAAGGAATGGACAGGCTAAGGGCAAAGGATATAGATGCTCTTGTAGTGCTTCCTGACAATATCATAGAAGGTATTCTTACAGGAAGTAATGCTCCTGCAACCATATATGTATCAGATGATGGAATGAAAATGGCATCTGAATTTAATGGACTTGGAAATATCGGGGGTCTGATTTTCAGGGAGCTGGTATCGTCCGGTGTGAGCATGCTAAAGACAGCTCAGGCGCAGATATACGTGGCATCAGATATGGCTCACAAAAATATTGCAGATAACTATGATATAATATTGCAGGCTGATAAATTACAAAGTGCCTTTGATGAAATAAACAGGTACAATCTTTCAATGGCAATAACAAGAGAGTCTCTTTTTAAAACAAAACAGCTCTCTGTTACAGGCAATGACTCTCCGGTAGTATATTATGGTGGGGCACTGATTACAGTGTACCTGATGTTTTCGGGACTGTTTTTAGGCGTATATTGCAAGAGAAGCTGTATTATGCAGAAAATGTTCAACAAGAGACTTGGCATATCATATATGCTTCAGATAGTATCTCAAATGGCAGTTATGGTCAAACTGCTTGCTGTTGTAGGAGCATTGCCATTATTATTATTGGTTTACAGACCTTTCAGAGAATATGTAAATATAGAGATATCTGTATGTGATATATTCCTTGTTATTTTAGTACTCATAATGATGTCAGCATATTTTCTGTTGATATATCAGGCAGTGGAAAAGAAAGAGCTTGCACTTTTGGTAGTTGGGTTGTCAGCCTTTGTGCAGGGTTATATGTCAGGCTGTTTTGTTCCGGCAGTGCTTTTACCGGATAAAATAGCACTTGTTGGCAAATACCTTCCGGCATGGTATATGAGGACAGTTTTTGCAGGACTGTTTGGTGGAAAAAGTAAAAATAACACCATGATAATAACTGGTATTATTATATGGACTGTGGTGTTTTGTTTTGCTATATGGCTTCTGATGAATAAAAATATATCAGAAGAACATACTATTACTGCAAAGAGATATGAAATAAAAAATAACAGTACGAATGTTAAAAAAATAAAGATACAGGGTGGATTAAACAGCCTGAAAAACAGCCTTTTTGGAGTTCTTTTCAGAAGACTTATATATCACAGGAGTATATGGATAACGCTTGTTTTTATGATAATAATAACAATTGGTATTGTAAATGCGGAGAAAAGCTCTGATACAGTCATACATATTGGAGTTTATGATGAAGCTGATATTTTTATAGAAGAGCTGCAGGCACATTCCGGTCTGATATGTTTTGATAAATATGCTTCAGCTGAGGAATTAAAGAAAGCTGTATTAACCGATAAGGTTGAAAGTGGTTATGTGATTCCAAAGGAAGTAAAGGGTAAATCATTTATTCAGGCAATGATGGATAATGATGCCAAAAAGGCAATAAGCATATATGAAGATGCCGATACAATAACTACCGATATTGTTAATGAGATAGTTTTTGAGACTATTTTCAGGGAAAGCTCCCTTAGATGCTTTGAGCAGTATATCGCCTCAAGTGAATATTTTGAGACCTGCAAAAATGATATCGATATTTATGCTGCTGTCAAGGAAATGATACAGGATAAGCTGGATGAGAATGTTACCTTTGATGTTCAGATAAAGGATGTTAGTGGCAGTCAGGTAAAGAATCCGCAGGAAATCTTTAAAAGCTATAGCACGGATAAGGAGGAGACTGATGAGGATGAGACCACATATCCTGTGGCAGGTGTTATATTAGTAGCAGCATTTTTGTGTGTTGTGCAGTCCTTGATTTATATAATGAATGATTTCAGGCAAAATCTGTTTTATAAAAGGAATAGACGGGTAGTTGCCATTATAACCATGCTTCAGTCAGCCGGACTATGTTTTGTAGCCGGAGCAGCATTAATGTTATTTTTCCTATTGACATAGTAGGGATTGCATGATAAAACAAATATAACAAACAAAAATATATGAATGTACGCTGAAAGTACATTGGAAAAGAATAAGGATCAGTTTGAAAAATATATGGAAGTTTTTTCAAATGAAGCTTTGTATCTACAGTTAAAAGATTGCAGATTATAAGAAAGGTAAGGTTTTATTTCATGGCGATTTCAACAAAAGGCAGATATGCCCTGCGTATTATGCTCGACCTTGCTGAGCATTCGGGCGAGGTAATCAAGTTAAAGGAAATAGCAGGAAGGCAAAATATTTCTGAAAAATATATGGAGCAGATAATATCAATACTTAATAAGGCCGGATATGTGAGAAGTACCAGAGGTGCACAGGGTGGATATCAGCTGGTGAAGAACCCGGCAGAGTATACCGTCGGAATGGTGCTTCGTCTTACGGAAGGCTCTTTAGCACCTGTAGAATGTCTTAACGAAAATGCATTAAAGTGTGAGCGCGAGGATATTTGTGCCACAGTAGAGGTGTACAAAAGAATATACGACGCAATAAACGGAGTTATTGATAATTTTACCATAGCAGATTTGCTGGATGTAAAAAACGAAAAGGCATCAAACAACTATGTAATCTAAGCCTGGGAGAGAATATTCTCTCCTAAATTTAAGAAATAAAAGTATACTAATCTTATATGAATACAGGACTTTTTGAGTCTGGCATATTAAAAAAACATCAGGAAAGGAATGGAAAATAATATGATTTATTTGGATAATGCAGCTACAACAAGGGTTAGTGAGGAAGTTTTCGAAGCTGTGAAACCATATTTTTGCGAGAATTATGCAAATCCTTCTGCAGTATATGGATTTGCAGGTAAGGATATGAGAGCTGTAAACAGGGCAAGACAGAGTGTTGCTGATCTTATAGGAGCAAACCACAGTGAAATATATTTTACGGCAGGCGGAAGCGAATCGGACAACTGGGCGATAAAGGCAGTTGCTGAGAGCTATAAGGAAAAAGGAAAACATATTATCACTACTAAAATAGAGCATCATGCAGTGTTGCACACCTGTGAATATCTTGAAAGACAGGGCTATGAGGTGACATATGTGGGCGTGGATGAGTATGGAGTGGTAAAGCTTGATGAGATTGAAAAGGCTATAAGACCGGATACCATCCTTATCTCAGTTATGGCTGCAAACAATGAGATAGGTACCATACAGCCACTTAAGGAGATAGGTGAGCTTGCACATAAGCATGGTGTCATCTTCCACACAGATGCAGTACAGGCCTATGGTCATATTCCTTTGAATGTGGATGAGCTTGGAATAGACCTGTTAAGTGCCAGCGGACACAAATTTCATGCGCCAAAGGGTATAGGATTTTTATATATTCGCAAAAATATACGTATAGGTTCGTTTATACATGGTGGTGCACAGGAGAGAGCCAGAAGAGCAGGCACTCTCAATACACCGGGTATAGTTGGAATTGGTGCAGCGGCAGAGTGTGCAAAGCTCAACATGGAGAAAAATATAGAAGCTCAGACTTCTCTCAGAGATTATCTTATAAAAAGAGTGCTTGAGGAGATTCCATACAGCAGACTTAACGGACATCCGACAAAGAGACTTCCGGGAAATGCCAATTTCTGCTTCCGTTTTATAGAGGGTGAGTCAATGCTGATTCTTTTGGACCAGCAGGGAATATGCGCTTCTTCAGGCTCAGCATGTACATCAGGCTCGCTTGACCCATCACATGTGCTTCTGGCAATAGGACTTCCTCATGAGATAGCACATGGTTCACTCAGACTTACTCTGTCAGAGGATAACACAAAGGAGGAAATTGACTTTACGGTTGAGGCATTAAAGAAAATAATTGTGCGTCTGAGAGAGATGTCACCTCTATATGAGGATTTTTTAAAGCAAAATGAAAATGTGTAAATAAAGTTTGGACTATAAAAAAATGTACTCTCGGAATCCATCTGTTTAAAAGATTCCGAGAGTACATAAAAGGTGAGGTAGGGATTAAAAATGTATAGTGAAAAGGTAATGGATCATTTTAATAATCCACGCAATGTGGGTGAGATAGAGAACGCAAGCGGAGTAGGTACAGTGGGAAATGCCAAATGTGGCGATATCATGAGAATGTACCTGGATATAGATGAAAACGGTGTTATAAACGAAGCCAAATTTAAGACCTTTGGCTGTGGTGCTGCCGTAGCTACCAGTTCAATGGCTACTGAGCTGGTGAAAGGAAAGACAGTAGAGGAAGCCATGAAGGTAACAAATAAGGCAGTTATGGAGGCCCTGGACGGACTTCCTCCTGTAAAGGTACACTGTTCGCTTCTTGCAGAGGAAGCAATACATGCCGCATTATGGGATTATTCACAAAAAAACAATATCGTGATAGATGGTCTTAAGAAGCCTGTTGAGGATATAGAGGAGTTAGATTGATTTCACAAAAAGCATTGAAAATACAATTCAAAACAGATAATATGATATGTAGGATTGTGAGAGTACGAAGTACGTAACAATCCGTAGGTATCTGAAATGAATAAGCCGTTTTCGCGGGGACGGGAAAAGTGTTTCCAATATCTGTCCCCACCGGTCATGGCTTGGAAAGGAAATGTAATTTAAGATGCTTTTTAACTCATTTATATTTATTTTTCTGTTTTTGCCATTAACGCTTATAGGCTGGTATGGATTAAATAAAATACACAGATATAAACCGGCGCAGATTTTTCTTGTAGCCATGTCTTTATGGTTTTATGCTTATTTTAATGTAAGCTATCTGCCAATAATTCTGGTAAGTTGTTTTATCAATTATTTCTTTAGTTATCTTATAGCCAAAGGTATATCCGCAAAGGCTGTGTGTACAGCCGGCTGCGTGGTAAATCTTGGTATACTTGGTTATTTCAAATATTATGATTTCTTTGTAGAAAATATAAATGCCGTTTTGGGCATGAATTTTAATCTGAAACATATTTTACTGCCACTTGGAATAAGCTTTTTTACATTTCAGCAGCTGTCCTTTGTCATTGACAGATGTACAGGCAGGGCACCACATTACGGGTTTCTTGAATATATGAATTTTGTGACCTTTTTTCCACAGCTTATCGCAGGACCGATTGTGCTTCACAGTGAGCTTGTACCTCAGTTTAAAGACGAGTCAAAGAAAAGCTTTGATACAGACAGCTTTGCACAGGGTATAGCTTTCTTTGTGCTTGGTCTGTCCAAGAAAGTATTGCTTGCAGATTCACTTATTAGACCTGTTGAATATGCATTTACTCATGTTACCGGGCTTGATACACCTTCTGCGATACTTGGCATACTGGCATATACGTTTGAATTGTATTTTGATTTCAGTGGATATTGTGATATGGCAGTTGGTATAGGCAAGATGTTTAGGATTGAGATACCGGACAACTTCGATTCTCCCTATAAGTCAGCTTCGGTAAAAGAGCTGTGGAGGAGATGGCATATTACCCTTGGCAGATTCTTCACCACCTATGTATATTTTCCTTTGGGAGGAAACAGAAAAGGTACGGTAAGAACGGTTATAAATACCATGACAGTGTTTTTGTTAAGTGGACTGTGGCACGGCGCAAACTGGACTTTTGTAATATGGGGAGCACTCCAGGGCATTGCAATCTCATTTGAAACGCTACGTGACAAATTGCGAAAAGACGGCAAAACGGATAAAAAACAGATTAAAAGAGGATTTATGTATCGAGTTTCACAGCTGCTAACCTTCTGCTATTTTGCGCTTTCAGTAATATTTTTCAGAAGTGACAGTGTAGATCTTGCCATCACATATTTTAAGCAGATGTTTTCTTTTTGCTACAGTGGCAGAATGTTCATTATGACAGATACGCTCAAATGTCCGGAGCTTTATATGGTGACAAAGCTTATTTCCCTGAAAGCACCACAGCTTGTATCAGTGGCTAATTTCATTATATTTATGCTTATCATGCTGATATGCGTTATCGCACTTGCCGGCAGACGCACCCGTGTCATAGTAGAGAATGCAAAGTGGGGTATTGGATTTGGTTTTGTGCTGGCATTTCTGTTTGTGTGGTCTGTTATCGCACTTTCCGGGGTAAGTACTTTTCTGTACTTTAATTTTTAGCCAGAGGGGACAGATATTGATTTAGAAAGGCAAGGTTATGGATAAGAAGCGTTTTATAAAGTGGTTTGCTGTATTTTCGAGTGTTATGTTAGCGGCAGTGGCAGCAGTTGTTGCCATTGTAGACCCGTTTTTTCATTATCATAAGCCACTTAACGGCTTGAAGGCAGTAGTGGTCACACCTGAATATCAGTGTATAGGCACTGTAAGAAATTTTGATTATGACAGCATTATTCTTGGCTCATCGGTTGCTGAAAACTATAACAACCACTGGTTTGATGAAGGATTTGGCTGTACTACCATAAAGGCTATACAAAAGTCAGCAAAGACAACAGACCTGACCTATTATCTTAGAGAGTCGCTAAAGGAGCATAAGCTGAAAAATGTATTCTACAGTCTCGATGTATCAGCACTTTGTGCGGACTATGAGGCCAAATTTCCCAATGCCTCCCTGCCGCTTTATATGTTTGATGACAATCCGGTGAATGATATAGAGTATTTGTGGAACAGAGATGTGCTTTTTGAGGATGTTCCGTATATGTTTGCAATGAGCTTTATGGGTGATT
This sequence comes from Lachnospiraceae bacterium, assembly GCA_017424235.1. GTDB lineage: Bacteria > Bacillota > Clostridia > Lachnospirales > Lachnospiraceae > COE1. The sequence continues at coordinate 33,395 of JAFPAQ010000042.1, forward strand.
ATGATGAGGGAAATTCTTACAACTGGGCGCAGTATAAGACCTTTTCCAAGCAGGGCACGCTGCAGCAGTATCACAGACTGGAGCAGATAAAGCCACAGGTGCCTGCCTCTGAGTATGAAAAGCTGGTAGATGGCAATCTGAAGCTTATAGAGGAGCTTGTAATGCAAAATCCTGATACAAAGTTCAGATTTATTTATCCTCCGTACTCCATGCTCTGGTGGGATGATGCCCATAGAAATGGCATATTGGAGCAGTACAGGTATGCCATAGCGCAGTCTGCAGACAGGCTTTTATATTATGACAATGTGGAGCTTTACTATTTCCAGAATATACCTGAGATCATATTGAATCTGGACAATTACATGGATACTGTGCATTTCAGTGCTGAAATTAACAGATATATCTGTGAGCAGATGATAGCGGGAAAAAATAAACTCACAAGAGAAAATATTGTGACAGTTTTGGAGGATATGACAACATTGTCAGACGAAATTGTGTTGAATTATGATAAAATTATCAAATAATAACAATAGTGTTTTTGTACAAAACCTATAAATATATTATTGTGTCTATTTTAAGGCTTGTGAATGATTTACAACTGCTTTATAATGAATTTACAGGTTTTTAGAGACAATAACTAGTTTTTGCAGAAGGGGTATATAAAAATGGATAAGAGAAAAACCACCAAAAGTACATTAATGATACGAGTTTTACTGGCTGTATATCTGCTGTATCTGGCATATGGACTGATAAAGGATTATAGTACTTCAAATTATCAAATATTAGTTACAATGGGAATAGCCGTATTTGGCATATGTGGTATTGCAATATTTATGTCGTCTGTTATAAGGCTTGTAAGAGGCAGATATGACGATGTAAATGAAACACAATAGTCACACTGCTCTGTGATAGGAGGGGGCTGTATGAAGATAAATAAAGCCATTAAAAAAGAAAACAAGAATAAAATAAATATGTCTGAAAAAGCAGGAGCAAAGCATATTGGTCTTGGAATAGGATTTAAGCTTAATGCCGGTATATTGGGCGCGGTAGGTGTTTTTGTTGTTTTGCTGGCAGTTTTAATCATAAAGTCTTCTCAGTACAGCACACAGTACACACAGGTGCTTGACAATATTAGTAAGATCACATATATCAAAATGAATGCAACGAAGGTATCACATACGGTTGTGAACATGTGTGGCGTGGGAGGAGATATTGCTTCCAGTGGACATATGGAAATCGTTGATAATATTGAGAAATATGTGCAGGAAATAGGTGAGAATATACCTGACAGTACAGAATTTACAGAGGCACGTACACAATATGATAAGTTTCAAAATGAAGTTGGAAAATATATAAATTATTATCATGATGTGCTGGCACAGTGCGGTGACAAATATTCCACAAAAGGATTAGCAGCAGCTAAGTCTATGGATGGAAACGCTACTTTTGTTAATTCAAGTGCTGATATATTGCTCACCCTGGAGATCAAAAGAAGTGAACAGGTTGAAGCTATAATTGATGCAGACTTTAGCAGAACTAATACAATCATTGTATTGATTGCAGTAGTTGCAACTGTTTTGGTATTTACAGCAATGATCATTCTGTCAAAAAGCATAACCGGTTCCATCAAAAGACTGCAGAACCAGCTTGCCATTATGTCTGAGGGGGATTTGACACAACCGGTACTCAAGGTCACATCAAAGGACGAGGCAGGACTTGCTACTATTGCTTTCAACAAGATGAAAACCAATCTGGTAAATCTGATAAGTAAGGTTATGGGAGCAACCGGTGATATCAAAAATGCAACTGCTGTTGTGAATTTGAGCATTGATGAAAATACACAGGGAAGTACCCGTATTTCAGAGGCAGTAGAAGGAATGCTTGCAGGTCTGGAGCAGCAGAAGGTTGAAGTAAAATATACAGTTGATCAGATTGAGAGCATGGAGAGCATTTCAAAGGAAATGGATGAATATGCACATTCGATTTACCACAATTCTGACAAGACGTTGGCAAATGCAAAGGATGGAATGCACAGAATCAAAGCATATGTTAGTCAGATGGAAGAGGTAAATAAAGCGATGCATGAGATGGAGAGCGTATTTGCTGCTTTTGGCGAGACCACCAAGGGAATGTCCGAAGCACTGAGTTCGATCACTTCAATTGCCTCACAGACAAATTTGCTGTCACTTAATGCATCGATTGAAGCGGCGAGAGCTGGAGAAGCGGGAAGAGGATTTGCGGTAGTTGCTACGGAAATCAGGGATCTGGCAGATAATTCCCAAACTGCTGCAGCAAAGATCGGTCAGATGATTGAGGTTGTGCAGGATCAGGCCGACAATATGAGTAGAAAACTAAAAGAGAGCATGGAACAGCTCGAAATTGGTAATCAACTGACCAAAGAAACAAGTGAGAGCTTTGTTATCATTCAGGAAGGTACAAATGAAGTCAGTGATAATGTTGGAGGAATCATAGAGCGTGTTGAGGTACTGACACGTATGATAACAGAGACGATAGATGGAATTAATGTGATTAAGAATGCAGCAGATGAAAATGTTGTAGAGATTAATGAAATCAGTGCTATTGTGGCAGAGGAATCAGCTAATCTTGAAGAGGTATCGGAGGCTATGAATAAATTGCTGGGATTAACAAAAGAATTAGATGATTTGGTTTCTGAATTCAAATTGTAGTAAAATATTTCAAAAATAAAGTAAATTAAGTAAAAAATAATGCAAATTGTCAAAAATATACTTGACATAATCTATTTGGATATATATAATGTATACATAAATTAGCATTTGATGCTAAAAAATAAAAAAATTGCACAAAAAAATCAAAAGTGTGTTTTTAAAGGGGTAATTTTGTGCAAAATGTTTAAGGAGGAAAAATATGAAAATGAGAAAGAAAATTTTGGGTGCGTTACTTAGTGTAGCGATGGTTGCGACAACGCTTGTTGGATGCGGAGGCTCTGCTACCACAACAAATGACACAGCAACAAAGGATGCATCAAGCACAACAGCCAGTGATTCAACAACTGGTGATTCAACAGCTGCTGATACTGCTACACAGGAAGTTACAACAAAGACAGAAGCAGGCGGCAAGGTTGGTGTAGCAATGCCTACACAGTCTTCTGAAAGATGGATTAATGATGGTGCTAACATGAAAGCACAGTTAGAGGCACTTGGCTATGAAGTAGATCTTCAGTATGCTGAGGATGATGTACAGATGCAGGTTTCTCAGATTGAGAACATGATCGCTTCCGGTGTTAACTGTCTGGTTATCGCTTCAATCGACTCATCTGCACTTGTAAACGTAGAAGCTCAGGCTAAAGATGCAGGTATTCCAATTATCGCATATGACCGTTTATTAATGGATACAGACGCTGTTTCTTACTATGCTACTTTTGATAACAAGGGTGTAGGTACAGCGATCGCTAAATATGTTGAAGACAAGCTTGATCTTGCTAACGCATCAGAAAGTTATACAATTGAGTTATTCATGGGTTCTCCTGATGATAACAATGCTGTATTCTTATACAATGGTGTTATGGAAGTTCTTCAGCCATACTTTGATAATGGTACATTAGTATGTAAGTCTGGAAGAACATCATTCGAAGATACATGTATCTTAAGATGGTCTCAGGAAACAGCTCAGCAGAACTGTGAAAACTACTTAACAGGCTTCTATGCTGACGAAGATCTTGATATTTGCTTGACAGCATTTGATGGATTTGCATATGGATGTAAAGCAGCATTAGAAGGTGCCGGCTATACAGCAGAGAACTGGCCAATCATCACAGGACAGGATGCAGAGCTTATGGCAACTAAGAATATCATCTCTGGCAAGCAGACAATGTCTATCTACAAAGATACACGTCTCTTAGCTGAAAAGTGTGTAAAGATGGTACAGGCTGTGCTTGAGGGTGCTGAACCGGAAATCAACGATACAGAGCAGTACAACAACGGCAAGATCGTAGTTCCTTCTTACCTCTGTACTCCAGTTGCAGTAGACCAGGATAACTACAAGACAATTATTGTAGATGGTGGCTATTATACAGAAGAGCAGTTAGCAGAGTAAATAAAGAAATCCAGCAGGTGGCACATGTTTGTTGCCACCTGTTTTTTTCAGAAAATAGAAAATTAAGAAAGGGGTTGAAATAATGTCGGAGTACATCTTGGAAATGAATCACATTGTTAAAGATTTTTCAGGCGTTAAAGCATTGAATGACGTTAATCTGAAAGTAAAACGCGGTGAGATTCATGCTCTTTGTGGTGAAAATGGAGCAGGAAAATCGACATTGATGAACGTTTTGTCCGGCGTATATCCGTATGGTACATACTCAGGTGATATCGTATACAATGGGGAAATTAGCAAGTTTCACAATTTGAAGGATAGTGAGGCTAAGGGCATCGTTATTATTCATCAGGAATTGGCATTGAGCCCATTGCTTTCAATTGCTGAGAATGTTTTTATTGGTAATGAACAGCTTTCTATGAAGGGAGTTATTGACTGGACCAAGACAAGACAGCGTGCACAGGAAATGCTTGCGAAGGTTGGTTTGGAGCATGAGGATGTCAATGTTCCGGTAAATTCGCTTGGTGTTGGAAAACAGCAGTTGATTGAGATTGCAAAGGCAATGGCAAAGAAGGTAGAGCTTTTGATTCTGGATGAGCCTACAGCTGCCTTGAATGATGAAGAGAGTAAGATTCTGTTAGATATCATGCTGGAATTGAAGAAGCAGGGAATTACCTGTATTATCATTTCACATAAGCTAAATGAGATTGAGTATGTTTCAGATGCAGTTACTATCATTCGTGATGGTAAGACAATTGAGACTTTGATAAAAGGAAAAGATGAGTTTACAGAGGATCGCGTTATCAAGGGTATGGTAGGTCGTGAGATGACAAACCGATATCCGGTTCGAGAAGGTGTTACTATTGGGGACACGATATTTGAAGTAAGTAACTGGAATGTATATCATCCGGATGATGCAGAACGTCAGGTGCTCAAAGATATTAACATCAGTGTTAAAGCAGGTGAGGTAGTAGGTCTTGCAGGTCTTATGGGAGCCGGACGTACAGAGTTTGCAATGAGTATATTTGGCCATAGTTACGGTCAGAAGATTTCAGGTACTGTCAAAATCAACGGTAAGGAAGTACATATGAAGAATGTAAGAGATGCCATTGACAGCAAGCTTGCATATGTATCAGAAGACAGAAAGACATATGGACTCAACCTGATTGGTGAGATTAAAGAGAATATGACAATTGCAGCACGTCCAAAGTTTTTCTCAAAACATGGTGTAATTAATGGAAATGATGAGATTGTTGCCGCAGAAGAATACAAGAAGAGAATTAATATAAAGTCAAATTCTATTGAACAGGTGGTGGGTTCCTTATCGGGAGGAAATCAGCAAAAGGTTGTATTGGCTAAATGGATGCTCACGCAGCCGGATGTATTGATTCTGGATGAGCCTACCCGTGGTATCGACGTAGGTGCTAAATATGAAATTTATTGTGTTATTAATGATCTTGCCAAGGCTGGAAAAGCAGTCATTGTTATATCTTCTGAAATGCCTGAGATCATTGGTACCTGTGACAGAACATATGTTATTAATGAAGGCCAGATCGCAGGGGAATTAGGTAAAGATCAGCTGACACAGGAAAATATTATGCAATGTATTATGGCTCATAATAGAAAGGGTGATGGAGATGAATAATAAGAAAAAAGTAGTAAATCTGGACATGAAACAATATGGTATGTTTCTTGCTCTTATTGCAATTTATGTTATATTTGCCATTATGACAGGTGGAAAGAACTTATCCCCTGCAAACATAAATAACCTGATCATGCAGAACGGTTATGTAGTTATTCTTGCAATAGGTATGCTTTTATGTGTTCTGACAGGTAACGTTGACCTTGGTGTAGGCTCTGTTGTAGCTCTTACCGGTGCATCAGCAGGTATCATTATGGTTGACTATAAGATGAACATGTGGGTAGCAATTTTTGTAGCTTTATTAATTGGTCTTCTGGTTGGTATGTTTGCCGGCTTCTTTATTGCTTACCTTGGAATTCCTCCTTTCGTAGTAACACTGGCGACGATGCTTATGGGACGTGGTCTTACATATACTTTACTTAAAGCACAGACAAAAGGACCTTTACCAGATAACTACATCTATCTTGGTGCAGGATTTTTACCAACAATCAAAGTAAATGTTGGTGGAGCACCATTGGATCTTGTATGTATATTTGTTGCAATCATTGCATCTGTTGCTTTGATTTTATCTGAAATTAAGAGTATCGCAACAAAGAAGAAATACAATTTTGCAACAAATCCTACATGGCAGATTGTTGCAAAGTTAGCAGTAATGCTTGTAATTATATGGTTCTTCTTCTACAAGCTGGCAAGATATAACGGTTTACCATTTGTACTTGTAATCATGGTTGTTCTTGTGGCATTATATTCTTTCATCACAAGCAAGACTGTTGCAGGTAGACAGATTTATGCATTGGGTGGTAACAGAAAAGCAGCAAACTTATCCGGTATCAATACAAATAAAGTATTCTTCTGGGTTTATACTAATATGGGACTTCTCAGTGCCGTAGCCGGTATCGTACTCTCAGCACGTAATGCATCTTCTACACCAAAGGCTGGTGACGGATTCGAAATGGATGCTATCGCATCCTGCTACATTGGTGGTGCAGCCGTAGCCGGTGGTGCAGGAACAATTCTCGGTGCTGTAGTCGGAGCGTTCATCATGGGTATTCTTAACAATGGTATGTCTTTGTATGGATGGTCAACAGATATTCAGAAAATCGTAAAAGGTGCTGTACTTCTCGGTGCTGTAACGGTGGATGTAATGTCTAAGAGAAAGAAAGGTTGATTAATAGGTATACAAATAAATCGGATGCCAGGCATCCGATTTATTTTTTGAAAAATGGTTGAAAAATATTCTAAATGGTATTGCAATTTGGTAACTTATATGATATAGTCTTGAATGTTGGTGATTACTGACAAAACATTAATTAGATGGGTGGATTCCCGAGTGGCCAAAGGGGACAGACTGTAAATCTGCTGCTTAATGCTTCGGTGGTTCGAATCCACCTCCACCCATTTGCCAGATAATAATTAGCTTTAAGGCGTAGTTTGCATCAAGCCGTAGCCCAAAAGGGTCAGGTGTGGCATATGCCGGCGTGGCGGAACTGGCAGACGCACAGGACTTAAAATCCTGCGGGACTAACCTCCCGTACCGGTTCGATTCCGGTCGCCGGCAGTAAGATAAAAAAACCTAAGACATTTGTCTTAGGTTTTTTTCTTATAGAAGAAGAGACAAGGCATGCAGAATCGAGCTTCCAACATAGTAGCAAAAGTGAGCAATAGGGACGGGGCTTGCTGTATCGTGCTTCCCAACGATACAGAAGCCCCGTCCCTATTGCGAACGTATGATACAGAAGCCCCGTCCCTATTGCTGATTTCGAACAAATGTACCAAAAGCCATTGACATATTTATTATTGCATGATAATATTCAGTACATACATTCGAATGATATCAATTTGCAATTGCAATAAATATTTGATACGATAATGGAGAGAGCAATGGATAATAATGAACAAGCAATTGAAAAGCTGCAGTGGCATCCTGCATTTTATGCCGGATTACAGATTGAACTGCAAGAAGACAGTGATAATCTGATTTTTGAAAACGAGCATCAGTTAGGAACAAAACCAAAGCAGATAGATGCACTGATAATTAAGAAGCAAAAAGACATACCAGTAAAGAAAAACATAGGGAAGATATTTCG
>JAFPAQ010000043.1 GCA_017424235.1 Lachnospiraceae bacterium
CTTTGATGGATACAAAATTAGGTGAACCTATAGTTGAGAGCATAAGACGTGCAAAAAGTTCAGTGAAACAACTGGTTATTCCGGGAATGTTTTTTGAAGATATGGGACTTACTTATCTGGGACCTGTAGATGGGCATGATATTAATGCGATGACAAAAGTGTTTAAAGAGGCAAAGCGTTGTAAGACTGCAGTGGTAGTACATGTTATTACCCAGAAGGGAAAAGGTTTTGCACCTGCAATCAATCATCCTGCAAGATTTCATGGTGCAGAGCCATTTGATATTGAAACAGGACTTCCCAAAAATAAGAAGACAAAATCAAATTATACAGATGTATTTTCTACAGTTATGTGCAAGCTTGGAGATAGAAATGACAGGCTTGTCGCAATTACTGCTGCCATGCCTGATGGTACAGGTCTTAAAAGATTTAGAAATATGTACCCGGAACGCTTCTTTGATGTAGGAATAGCAGAGGAACATGCTGTTACCTTTGCAGCCGGGCTTGCGGCAGGAGGAATGAGACCGGTTGTAGCAATTTATTCATCATTCCTTCAAAGAGCATATGATCAGATACTTCATGATGTCTGCATACAGAATCTTCCGGTTGTATTTGCTATTGACAGAGCAGGTCTTGTGGGAAGTGATGGAGAGACACATCAGGGAATATTTGATCTGTCATATTTGTCTTCTATTCCAAATATGCATGTTATGGCTCCAAAAAATAAGTGGGAGCTTTCAGATATGCTCAAATTTGCAATAGAATTTGATGGACCTATTGCTCTAAGATATCCAAGAGGGGAAGCATTTGATGAACTTAGGGAAGTAAGAGACCCTATTAGACTTGGAAAAGCTGAATGGATATATGAAGAAGACGAAATCGCACTTATTGCAGTGGGAAGTATGGTTAAGACTGCATTAAAGGTAAAAGATATGCTTGCAAAGAAGGGTATGAAGTGTAGCGTTATTAATGCTCGTTTTGTCAAACCAATAGACACAGAAATGATCAGATATGCATGTAAGACACATAGGCTTATTGTCACTATGGAAGAAAATGTTGCCAGTGGTGGATTTGGTGAAAGAGTGAGAGCATACATTGATACACTTAAGACTGATGTAAAACTGATAACAGTTAATATTCCTGATGAATATGTAGAGCATGGAAATGTAGATATACTTAGAAAAGAAGTTGGAATTGACGAAGAAACTATCTTTAACAGGATATATAACAATATATAATATGTATTTTAGAGAGGCTAAAAAAATATGAAGGAACGCTTAGATGTGTTGTTGGTAAAACAGGGATTTGCAGAATCAAGAGAGAAGGCAAAGGCAGTAATAATGTCAGGCTGTGTATATGTAAATGATCAAAAAGAGGACAAGGCAGGTTCCATGTTTGATGAGACCAGGATCACATTGGAGGTAAGAGGAAATACTCTTAAATATGTCAGTAGAGGAGGTCTCAAATTAGAGAAGGCTATTGATAAATTTGGAGTGGTTCTTACTGGAAAAACATGCATGGATATAGGAGCCTCTACGGGTGGATTTACTGACTGTATGCTTCAGAATGGAGCAGTAAAGGTATATTCTGTGGATGTAGGACATGGCCAGCTTGCATGGTCTCTTAGAAATGATGAAAGAGTAGTATGCATGGAGAAAACAAATTTCAGATACATGGTAAGAGATGATATACAGGATGATCTGGATTTTGCATCAGTTGATGTTTCATTTATATCATTGGAAAAAATACTTGAGCCGGCATATAATCTTTTAAAACCAGATGCTCAAATGGTATGCCTTATTAAGCCACAGTTTGAAGCCGGACGTGAAAAAGTGGGAAAAAAGGGCGTTGTGCGTGAGCCGGAAATACACATTGAAGTTATTGAAAATGTTTTTGAGTTTACCCTTGCTAAAGGCTTTAAGATAATAAATCTGGACTATTCACCTATACGTGGTCCGGAAGGAAATATAGAATATCTCATGCATATAGTTAAATCAGAGCTATGTGAAGACGGATTTGATGCACGTGCAGTTGTAATGAGTGAATACAAAACTAAAATAGATGAGACTGTAGCGGCGGCACACAATGTTTTGTAAATTTGGTATGACTACATGACAGTTACTTTACGATAATACATATATTCATTGGAGATTTTATGAAAACATTTCATATTTACACAAATAAATTGAAGGATGTCAATGGTGAAACTACTGAGCATATAACAAAATATCTTTTTGATAAAGGCTGTATATGTTCAGATACAGTTGATGAATCGGTAGAATGCATTATTGTACTTGGTGGAGACGGTACTATGCTTCGTGCTGCAAGAGAATATGGAGACTTTAATATCCCATTTATAGGCGTTAATTTGGGAACTCTGGGTTATCTTGCAGAAGTAGAGAAAACAGACATAGATTCTGCATTGGATAACCTTATTGAAGATAAATATGAAATAGAAGACAGAATGATGATAAGTGGAGTTCCAATAATAAATGGGACAAATACCAGTCAGCAGATTGCACTAAATGACATTGTAATAAACAGAAAAGGTGCATTACATGTAATATGTTTTAATATATATGTTAACGGTCGTTTGTTGAGTTCATATCGTGCGGATGGTATTATTATTTCAACACCAACAGGGTCCACTGCATATAATCTTTCTGCTGGAGGACCCATAGTAGAGCCTAAAGCAAGGCTTATAATGATGACGCCGGTATGCTCACATACAATGGTAAATAACAGAACCATTATACTTGCTTCTAATGATGTCATTGACATTGAGATTGGAAAATATAAAGAGGGTGAAAAACAGGAGGTTGATGCCAGCTTTGATGGAAGATGTCCTGTGAGTCTTAATGAGGGTGACAGAATAAGAATTGCGAGAGCAGAAAGAGAAATAAGAACGATTAAGTTGAGTGAGGTAAGTTTTCTTGATATTATGCACAAAAAAATGTGTGAATATTAACATATTATGTAACTGTTCAGTTCGTAAGAAAATGTAGTGTTTGCAGAAATTCAATAGGATATTCTTTACATACAGCAAAATTAAAGAAAAGCATGGTGATGTTATGAAAAAACAAAGACATGAGATTATTGTTAATCTTATCAAAAGATATGATATAGAGACACAGGAAGAATTAGCAGCATATTTAAAGGACAAGGGATTTGAGGTAACTCAGGCAACTGTTTCAAGGGATATAAGAGAGCTGAATCTTTCTAAGATTTCAGCAGGAAATGGTAGACAGAAATATATTGTTTTATCAAGCGATGATAATAAACTGAGTGATAAATATATCAGAGTGCTTAGAGACGGATTTGTGTCAATGGATATGGCTCAGAATATTCTTGTAATAAAGACTGTTCAGGGAATGGCTATGGCTGTTGCTGCTGCAATTGATGCAATGAGATTTCCTGAGATTGTAGGCTGTATAGCAGGTGATGATACAATTATGGCGGCAATAAGGACTGTTGAAGACACACTCATAATAATGAAAAAGTTAAATGAGATAATTAAGGGATAAGAGGAATAGCAGAAAATATGTTAGTTGGCTTACACGTAAAAAATCTTGCACTTATTCAGGAGACAGAGGTTAATCTTAAAGAAGGTCTGAATATACTAAGCGGTGAAACAGGTGCCGGTAAATCTATTATTATAGGTTCAATAAATCTTGCACTTGGAGCCAGAGTAGATAAGGATATGATCAGAACCGGTGCTGAATATGCATTGGTTGAACTTATATTTCATATTACAGACAATGCTCTTATTAAAGATATAAAGGCAATGGATATACCTGTTGAAGATGATGGTGTTATAATAATCCAGAGAAAAATACAGTCATCGAGAAGTATATGCAAAGTATGCGGAGAGACTGTATCGGCAAAACAGATAAAGGAATTGGCAGAACTTTTAATTGATATTCATGGTCAGCATGAGCATCAGTCTCTTTTATATAAAAAGAATCATTTGAACATCCTGGATTCTTTTGCAGGCAGTGATCTTGAAAAAGTAAAAGAGAAACTAAAACAAAAGTATACACAATACTCAAAACTTAGACGTGAGCTTGAAGAACTATCAATTGATGATGGTGCAATGGCTAAAGAACTTTCACTTGCGGAGTTTGAATTTAATGAAATAGAAGAAGCCAGACTTCGTATAGGAGAAGATGATGAACTTGAGACCTTGTACAGGAAAATGTCTAATAGTCGTCAAATAGTAGAAGCTGCTTCCAGAGCATATCAGTTTACAGGTATAGATAATTCTTGTGCTGCTGATGCAGTTGGAAGAGCAGTCAGAGATCTTAGAAGTATTGAGGATTATGATGAAACTGCAAAAGAACTTGCAGAAGAACTCGAGAATATTGATGCACTTTTGGGTGATTTTAATAGAAGTATAGCCCAGTATATCAGTGATATGGAATTTGATGGCGAGTTGTTTTCAGGAACAGAAGAAAGATTAAATCTTTTAAATCATCTTAAGCTAAAATATGGTGGAAGTATTGAAAAAGTACTGGAATATCAAAAAGAGCTTGCAGATAAGATTGATAAGATAAAGAATGTGGATATCCACCGAGCCGAGATAGCAAGGCAATTGGAAAATGCTGAAAATGAATTAAGAAATTTGTGTCAGAAAGCATCTGATATAAGAAAACGGGAGGCAAAGAAGCTTTCGTCAGATATGATCGGTGCACTTACGGATTTGAATTTCTTACAGGTAAGCTTTGAGATACAGGTTAGAGAAAAGCAGGATATTACTTCAGATGGTTTTGATGATGTTGAATTTATGATTTCAACTAATCCGGGACAGCCTATGAAGAGTCTTTCAAGTGTTGCAAGCGGTGGTGAGCTTTCAAGAATCATGCTTGCGATTAAGACTGTATTGGCATCGAGAGACAGAATACCAACTATGATATTTGATGAGATCGATACAGGTATAAGTGGAAAGACCGCCTGGAAAGTATCCGAAAAGCTGGGACAATTGTCAAGGAGTCATCAGATTATCTGCATAACACATTTGCCACAGATAGCAGCTATGGCTGATAACAGCTATAAGATTGCAAAACATGCTGTGGATAATGAGACAGTGACAGGCATTGTTCAGATAAAGGATGAAGAAGTGATTGATGAACTGGCAAGAATGTTAGGAAGTGATCAGCTTACTGAGACAGTGAGGGAAAATGCAAAAGAACTTGTAAATACTGCAAAACAAAAGAAAGAGCAGTTTTCAAAATAAAAACGATATGTTAAAAGTGAAACCCTTGAAAAGCAATGGTTTCACTTTTTTCAATATAGTAAAACGAGACAGAGTGTGTTAGCAAGGTGTATGCGTTATTTTTCAAGCATATCTTCGATAAAAATACCATAACCGCGTGTTGAGTCCTGCACAAGTACATGGGTAACAGCTCCAACAAATTTTTCATTTTGTATGATTGGAGCACCTGACATGCCCTGTACAATGCCGCCTGTAAGTTCAATGAGCTCTTCGTCGGTTACTTTTATTGATATCTGACGATTGGCATTTTGTGAATTAGTATTAATATCAGTAATGTCAATATCATAATATTTTGATACATTGTCAATGCAGCATAGCATTTTTGCAGGACCTAAAGTTACTTCCTGCTTTAATGCTATTGGAATGGAAGAACATTCTTTGAAATTGTAACCGGAGATATTTTCATCAGTAATTCCATATATTCCTTTATTATTATTGTCTATTATAACTCCTGAAACCTGACTGGGTTCATACTGTATTATTCCGGTTAATTCACCGGGATTTCCCCTTTGTCCTTTTCTTATGGATACTATCTTGGTATTGTATAAAAGACCACTTCCAAGCTGTAATAATTCTCCTGTGTCAATGTCATTTATACCATGTCCCAATGCACCAAAATTGTTGTTGGAATCAATATAAGTCATTGTGCCAATTCCCTGTGCACTGTCACGTAGCCATACACCTATCTTGTAGGTGTTTTTTTCATCAGCAACAGGGGTGATTTTAATCTGTATAAGTTTACCATTTCGTGATACTTTGAAAATAATATCTTTTCCATCAGAATTTTGTACATAATCCATAACCTGTTTTTTACTTGTAACTGCAATTCCATCCAGTGCTACAAGGTAATCACCTTTTTGAAGTTTGTAGCGTGAGGGAGCAGATTCAATACCTGCATTTGATATAAAACTTCCGGTATCTATTACAAGGACTCCCTGAGTCTTTAAATATATTCCAATAGGCTTTCCTATAGGGATAAGAGAAGTATTTTCGATTACTTCAATATCAATATTTTTTAATGGAACAATACCAAACAGTTTTAGTTGCATTTCATATTTATCAACATTATTCCCGGCAACTAAAGTAACAGGGTGATTTAGAGTGATTACTTTTTCAGAATCAGTACATATAATTCCTGAGGCGGGTATTTTAAAGTCTAACTCTTCGCTGGTTCCGGCTTTTATGCGAATCGTATTTGGTATAGAGTGCTGATAATAAATGTAAGTGCACCAGCAGAACATGCCAATGGCAAAGCCCAGAAATACATACAAGAATTTCCGATAGTTTGATAATCTGTCAGAAGATGGATTTGGGGATATATTATTATTTTTCGTGTGTTATCACTTCTTTCTTTTTTTATTTGAGATGCATTTTAAGGAGTACATCATATGATGTTATTATGTGAAATCAAGCAAAAAAAATGTAGAGAAAAATAATCTTTTGTGTTACAATTGATAAACATATCAAAAAGTAAAAGGGGGAGAAAAATGGAAAATATTAGAAAAAGATATTTTGGTGACAAAGATTTTTATGAAAAAATATTTGGAATTGCCTTGCCGATAATGATTCAAAATGGTTTTACCAACTTTATCAATCTGATTGATAATTTAATGGTTGGACAAATCGGAACAGATCAGATGTCAGGAGTAGCGATTGTAAATCAGTTGCTTTTTATTTTTAATCTTAGTATTTTTGGTGGTCTTGCAGGAGCAGGAATATATCTGGCACAGTTCTATGGAAGTGGTGACAGGAAGAACATGAAAAATGTATTTCGAATGAAAATAATCATTGCTGCCATATTAACTATTGTCGGATTACTGATAATGTATTTGGGACAGGATACGTTAATATCATTATTTTTGCATGATGGAAGTGCCACAGGCAATTTGGAAGCCACACTTATGTATGCAAAACAGTATATAGTTATTATGCTTATTGGATTGGTGCCATTTTCAATTACTCAGTGTTATGCAAGCTCAATGCGTGAAACAGGAGAAACTCTGCATCCTATGAAGGCTGGAATTGTTGCCGTAATAGCAAATTTGTGCTTTAATTATGTTCTTATATATGGAAAACTTGGTATGCCTGCATTAGGTGTCAGAGGAGCTGCAATCGCAACAGTAATATCAAGATTTATAGAATGTATTATTGTAGTTGCATGGACGTTGAATAAAGAAAAATATGATTTTATGCAGAAGATATTTTATAAGTTTTCAATTCCTGCTGATATATTGAAAAATGTAATACAAAAAGGTTTTCCTTTATTGTTGAATGAATTTTTGTGGTCATCTGCAATGACAATGCTGACATTGTGCTATTCCACCAGAGGGCTTGCTGCAGTTGCAGGTATAAATATATGCAATACAATAAATAATGTATTTAATATTGGGTTTATCGCTATGGGAAACGCTGTGGCGATAATTGTGGGACAGCTATTGGGTGCAGAGAGATTTGAAGAGGCAAAGGATGCAGCCAGAAAGCTTATGGTATTTACAGTGCTGTTTTGTAGTGTAGTTGCAGTGTTTATGGCAGCATTGGCACCATTTTTTCCATATTTATATAATACAACAAGTGAAGTTAGAGAACTTGCCACATATTTTATATTTATAATGGCAGCACTTATGCCTTTTTGTGCATTTACCAATGCGGCATATTTTACTTTACGTTCAGGAGGGCGTACAGGTATCACATTTGTATTTGACAGCTGTTATGCATGGGGAATATGTGTTACTATTTCATGTTTTCTGGCATACTGTACCAATGTAAGTGTTGTGTGGATGTATCTGATATGTCAGTCTCTTGAAATTATCAAGTGTTTTATTGGATATGTGTTAGTTAAGAAAGGAATATGGATACAAAATCTTAGCAAAAATTAAGATTAGTGTTATGTAACAAAGACAGCCTAATTTTTAGAGCTACTGGTTTTTAATGTTACTGTACACAGGTATATCCCGCGAGGTGTTTTCAGAATGAAAACCCGAGTTTTTAACGCGCCAAATTAAGCTTTTGCTTAATTTGTGTGCATAATTGTTACGTTCACGAGGTACGAGTGAACAGTAACTTTTTAATCTAACTTTTATCCGGGCAGCTTTAGCAACGGTAGACATGAGCACGCTTTTTTGGTATAATGATAGCTGTTTGTAATTATTATTCCGCGGGATGTTTTCAGAATGAAACCCTGAGCTTTACATGTACCAAAATCAATTTATTGATTTTGTGTGCATAAATTGTGGCTGTGAAGAACTTAGTTCTGAGCAGTTATAATTACGAGAAAAATATATTTTGAGAAAGGCATGGTTATACGCATGGCACAAATAGATCAAAGTAAAATAAGAAATTTCTGTATTGTAGCACATATTGATCATGGTAAGTCTACATTAGCTGATAGAATAATTGAACAGACAGGTCTGCTTACCAGTAGAGAAATGCAGGAGCAGGTACTTGACAATATGGAGCTTGAGAGAGAAAGAGGTATTACCATTAAGGCACAGACTGTTCGTACAGTTTATAAGGCAAAAGATGGAAATGAATATATTTTTAATCTTATTGATACTCCGGGACATGTTGACTTTAACTATGAGGTCAGCAGAGCTCTTGCAGCCTGTGATGGAGCAATTCTTGTTGTTGATGCTGCACAGGGAATAGAGGCTCAGACACTTGCAAATGTTTATTTGGCACTTGATCATGATCTTGATGTTTTTCCTGTTATCAATAAGATTGATCTGCCAAGCGCGCAGCCTGAATGGGTAAAAAATGAGATAGAAGATGTTATAGGAATAGAGGCTCAGGATGCTCCGCTTATATCAGCAAAAAATGGTATAGGTATTGAAGATGTACTTGAAGCGATAGTGGAAAAGATTCCTGCACCTGGTGGAAGTATTGACAATCCGCTTCAGGCATTGATATTTGACTCAGTATATGATTCTTATAAGGGTGTAATCGTATTTTGCAGAATCGTAGAAGGTAAGGTATCAAAGGGTACAAAGATTAAGATGATGGCTACAGGAGCAACTGCGGATGTTGTTGAGGTAGGATATTTTGGTGCCGGACAGTTTATTCCCTGTGACGAATTATCAGCAGGTATGGTTGGATATCTTACAGCCTCTATAAAAAATGTAAAAGATACAGCAGTTGGTGATACAGTTACCGATGCAGAAAATCCATGTGAAAGTCCACTTCCGGGTTATAAAAAGGTTCAGTCAATGGTTTATTGTGGACTGTATCCTGCAGATGGTGCAAAATATCCGGATCTTAGAGATGCTTTAGAGAAGCTTCAGTTAAATGATGCATCATTATTTTATGAGCCTGAGACATCTATAGCATTGGGATTTGGTTTCAGATGTGGATTTTTGGGACTTCTTCATCTTGAGATAATACAGGAAAGACTTGAAAGAGAATATAATCTTGATCTGGTCACTACTGCACCGGGCGTTATTTATAAAGTATATAAGACAGATGGTACAGTTATTGAACTGACAAACCCATCTAATCTTCCTGACCCTTCAGAGATTGATTATATGGAGGAGCCTATTGTTAATGCAGAGATAATGGTAACTACTGAGTTTATTGGAGCGATAATGGAGCTTTGCCAGGAAAGAAGAGGACGTTATCTTGGAATGGATTATGTTGAAGGAACAAGAGCATTGTTAAAATATGAATTGCCTTTGAATGAGATAATTTATGACTTTTTCGATGCTTTGAAATCACGTTCAAGAGGATATGCTTCTTTTGATTATGATATAAAGGGATATGAGAGATCAGAGCTGGTTAAGCTTGATATACTTATTAATAAAGAAGAAGTTGATGCGCTTTCATTTATCGTTCATAAGGAATCAGCATATGAGCGTGGCAGAAAAATGTGTGAAAAGCTTAAAGATGAAATACCAAGACACTTATTTGAAATTCCTATTCAGGCAGCAGTTGGCGGAAAGGTCATTGCCAGAGAAACAGTAAGGGCAATGAGAAAAGATGTACTTGCCAAGTGCTATGGTGGAGATATTTCACGTAAGAAGAAGCTTCTTGAAAAACAGAAGGAAGGCAAAAAGAGAATGAGACAGGTCGGAAATGTTGAGATTCCACAAAAGGCATTTATGGCAGTACTCAAGCTTGAAGAAAAATAAATTAAGTGTAATTATTTAATGACAGGAGGAATGTGTATGAAATCACTTTCAGTGTATATTCACATTCCTTTTTGTGTGCAGAAATGTGTATATTGTGACTTTCTTTCAGCACCGGCTAATGCAGAAAAAAGAAGTCAGTATGTAGCTGCACTAAAAAAGGAAATTGAGCTAAATGCAGAAAAATATGCAGATAATTATGGTGTTACAACTATTTTTTTTGGTGGAGGTACACCCTCCCTGTTATCAGCAGAGGATATAGAAACAATTTTGTATTCATTAAAACAAAAATATAATTTTCGTAACGGATTTGATAATACAGAGATAACACTTGAGATGAATCCGGGAACTGCATCGCTTGAAAAGCTTATAATACTAAGATACATTGGAATCAATCGTCTCAGCATTGGATTGCAGTCTGCAAATGATGATGAATTGAAGCTGCTTGGAAGAATACACACATATGAGCAGTTTGCACAGAC
>JAFPAQ010000044.1 GCA_017424235.1 Lachnospiraceae bacterium
AAATAACTTTCCTCAAGAATTTGTACATTGTCTTATATAAAATCTACTCATTTCTTCCTCTCCCCTCCCCTATTATCTTTTAGCACGACTTTTGAAATGTGCCAATCATTATTGTTAAATGCTATTTTATATAAAAATATATTTATAGATTTCTATATTTATATTTTGATAAGTTTATATTTTTATATAAATTTGCAGTATAATTTGATGACTATGGGACAGACAGTTTGTTTTGCAAATAACAAGGGAGGAGTCGGCAAGACTACTACCGCGAAGTGTATAGCTGAGGCGTGGGCTCGAATGGGAAAGAAGGTTCTTTGTGTAGACCTTGACTCTCAGGCGAACCTTACCACTATGCTCAGCCCGATCGAGCCAGGTGAGAGAGAGGTTTCAATTCGTGACGCCTTCATCAATCCTGATCTTTTCACTATTGAGCATGTAGCCGAGAACATTGACCTGGTTCCTTCAGATCTTTCGCTCTCTAACTTCGACAGGGACACAGCTTCCATTGCCGGCCGCGAGTATCTTCTCCTGGACCTTCTCAAGAACGTAAAGGACAACTACGACTTTATCGTCATTGACTGTCCTCCTGCTCTTGGACTTATCACATATAATGCGATGATCGCGGCTGACCACCTAGTGATGGTAACCACAGCTGATGCTCTCAGCTACTCTGGTCTCGTGATGGTTGCAAACCTCTTCGCAGACGTAAAGAGTAACGAGAGACTTAACAAGGGTCTTAAGCTTACTGGTGTAGTAGTTACTCGCTATGAGAAGAACAAGCTTTCAGAACTCTACCTTAACAAGATCAAGGAAGAGCTGGGACAGGCGTTCATCAGCCCAGTTATCAGAAAGGCTACCAAGATGCAGCAAGCTGCTTCAATCAAGCAAAGTATCTATGACCTGGATCCTAGCGGAAAGGCTACTGCTGATTACATTGATGTAGCTCAGAACCTTGCACTCCGCATTTTACAGTAGTAGAATACAGATTTATAGAAAAATATATTTATATAATTATAGAAAAATATACGACTATGGCAAAGAAGGATCCATTCGAGAAATTCAGACAGGCTACACTTGGAGGTCAGACTGAGAGTCCTCTTAAGGCTGCTCTTGCTCAGGAACCAAAGGCTTCTGAACCAGTAGATCCAAGAGTACCTGTAAGACCAGTAGCAGTCCCGGTAGCTGCAGAACCTGTTCAGGTGCCGGCTGCTCCACAGGAGAAGGTGAGCAAGAACAACACACGCGAACTTGTAAGCTTCCATATTGAGAAGGAGATGAAGAGACTTCTCGGATATATCAAGTTCGATACAGGTAAGTCATATGGTGATCTTTACTGCGAGGCTGTAGAGGATCTTCTCCGTAAATACGGGAAACTCTAATCGACCTCTCCCCTACTATAGTGCCGATTCTGATTTATTTCAGAGTCGGCTTCTTTTATATAATTATATAAACATATAAAAATATATTTATATAAAAGATTGCTGTGTACTATGACAACTTGGTATTATATAAAAGTATAAATATATAAACCTATAAAAATATAAATTTACTAATGCCCTACTCCCCTATCGTTATTCGGCATTTATGAAATCCATATTCTAGATTTTCACCTTTTCATTTCCTCACTCATTTTCATTGTCAATACTACATCGACGATTCTTTCAACTTCCAGCTTTGTATAGATGCCATATTTGTAGCATTCTATCTGTTTAATCAAATTTATATAAAAATATAATTATATATTT
>JAFPAQ010000045.1 GCA_017424235.1 Lachnospiraceae bacterium
AAAATTATGTGTTCGAAATGTGGCGGACATGATGTAAATGGGGAGGTAAAGTTATGCCTAAAAAACCGGAAATTGATAAGGAAATGTTTAAACGCAGTGTTTTATACAATGTAAAGACACTGTACAGAAAGACTCTTGAGGAGGCAACAGATCAGCAGAAGTTTCAGGCAGTAGCATATGCCGTAAAGGATGCAATTGTTGATAACTGGCTTAAGACACAGGCAGCTTATGATGAGAAAGATCCAAAGATTGTATACTATATGTCAATGGAGTTCCTTATGGGACGTGCACTTGGCAACAACATGATCAATCTTATGGCTTATAAGGAATTTGCAGAAGCACTTGAAGAGCTCGGTCTTGATATCAATGTTATTGAAGATCAGGAGCCGGATGCAGCATTGGGTAATGGTGGTCTTGGCCGTCTTGCAGCATGCTTCCTGGATTCACTTGCTTCACTTGGATATGCAGCATACGGTTGTGGTATCAGATACCGTTATGGTATGTTTAAGCAGGAGATCAAAGACGGATACCAGAAGGAAGTTCCGGATGACTGGTTACGCGATGGCAATCCATTTGAATTAAGACGTCCTGAGTATACCAAGGTTATTAAATTTGGTGGTAATGTTGCATGTAAATATGAAAATGACAGAACAATTTACTACCAGGAAAATTATCAGTCAGTAAAGGCTGTTCCATACGACTTACCAATAGTAGGTTATGGCAATGGCATTGTAAATACACTTAGAATATGGGATGCGGAGCCAATGGACTGCTTCAGCCTTGATTCATTTGACAAGGGTGATTACCAGAAGGCAGTAGAGCAGAACAATCTTGCAAAGAATATTGTTGAGGTACTCTATCCAAATGATAACCATGTTTCAGGTAAAGAGCTTAGATTAAAACAGCAGTATTTCTTCATTTCAGCGTCAGTACAGACTGCGATTGAAAAATATATGTCAAAGCATGATGATATTCACAAATTCTATGAGAAGGTTACCTTCCAGCTCAACGATACACATCCAACAGTTGCTATCGCAGAGCTTATGAGAATCCTTCTGGATGATTTTGGACTTGGCTGGGACGAAGCATGGGAAATCACAACAAAGACATGTGCATATACAAACCATACAATCATGTCAGAGGCTCTTGAAAAATGGCCGGTAGACTTATTCCAGAGACTTCTTCCAAGAATCTATCAGATCGTTGAAGAAATCAACCGCCGTTTCTTATTAGAGATAGTTGCAAGAAATCCTATGGCAGCAGACAAGATTTCAAAGATGGCAATTATTGCTGACGGTCAGGTAAAGATGGCACATATGGCTATCGTTGCCGGATATTCAGTTAACGGTGTTGCAAGACTTCATACAGAGATTCTTAAGAATCAGGAATTAAAGGATTTCTACGAGATGTATCCTAATAAGTTCAATAATAAGACAAACGGTATCACACAGAGACGTTTCTTATTACATGGAAACCCACTTCTTGCAGACTGGGTAACAGATAAGGTAGGAGATGAGTGGATAACAAATCTTCCTGTTATAGATAAACTTTCAAAATATGTTGATGACCCTAAGGCTCAGAAGGAGTTTATGGAAATCAAGCGTAAAAACAAGGTTCGCCTTGCTAAATATATAAAGGAGCATAATGGAATCGATGTAGACCCTGATTCAATCTTTGATGTACAGGTAAAACGTCTGCATGAGTACAAGAGACAGCTTCTTAACATCCTGCATGTAATGTACTTATACAATGAGATGAAAGCAAATCCAGGCATGGAATTTTATCCAAGAACTTTCATATTTGGTGCAAAGGCAGCAGCCGGCTACAAGAATGCAAAGCTTACAATCAAGCTTATAAATGCAGTAGCTGATGTGATTAACAACGATCCAATCGTTAAGAACAGAATCAAAGTAGTATTCATTGAAAATTACAGAGTATCAAATGCAGAGCTTATCTTTGCAGCTGCTGATATTTCAGAACAGATTTCAACCGCAAGTAAAGAGGCAAGTGGTACAGGTAATATGAAGTTCATGTTAAATGGTGCACTTACACTTGGTACAATGGACGGAGCTAATGTGGAAATCGTAGAAGAAGTAGGTATTGAGAATGCATTTATCTTCGGACTTAGCTCAGATGAGGTAATCCGTTATGAGAACTTTGGCGGATATAACCCTATGGATATCTATAACAGTGATAAGGACATCAGGAAGGTTGTTGACCAGTTGGTTGATGGTACTTACTCACAGGATAGAGAATTATTCAGAAGTCTTTATAATTCACTTCTTAATACACAGAGTACAGACAAGGCTGACCGTTACTTTATCCTTAAGGACTTCAAGGCTTATGCTGAGGCTCAGAAGAAGGTTGAGAAGGCTTACAAGGCAAAAGACAGCTGGGCAAGAAGTGCCATGCTCAATGTAGCAAAGGTTGGTAAGTTTACATCAGACAGAACTATTCAGGAATATGTAGATGATATCTGGCATCTTGATAAGGTTGAGATTGATGCATAGTTTGCATATATAAATTGCAAAAAAATAGAAGGTTAAAAAAACCTTCTATTTTTTTGATTCATTATTTCGTCAATATTTGATATGATACTTTCAATATTTTTGGTTATGTCCGAGTCAATATGATAACGAAGCAGGTTGTTCAGAATGTTTTTTGCTTTGTCAGTATCATACATTTCTAAGGCTGTAAATGCTTCCTGAAGCTGTTCACCCCATTTTTTAAAGGTGATTTTATTGCCATTTTCGTCAATCGCACCATCTTTTACGCCAAGTGATTTAATGTAGCGTGTAAAATTGTCGCAGGCTTCGTCAAGCTCAAAGGATAACTTTTCCCAGTTTAATCGGACTATGTCAGGATTGTTTCCATAGGCTTCTATTTCATGGAAGAAGGCTGTATCTGTAAGATTTAGTATTCCAAGCATATTTGCTTTTACTCGCAGCTGATGTATTCTGGCACCGTACTGGAGCATATTACCCTGTTGCAGCAGATTAAAAAGCTCATCCTCCACTCGCTGGCTTTCACCTACAAAGGAAAGTATGGAATCATTATACTGATTTATATTGCCATTCATATTTGAAAGAGCAGTGTCAACATCTATTCCATTTTTTGCAAGAAAACGTATTTTTATCTGACTGTCAGTGATGTAGGTATCCGGAAAGTCATTAATTCCTATAAGTGACTGTTTGGCATTGCATGCCATTAGTGCAATTTTCTGCTTTTTTTCAAGCTCTGTGATTTTTTTCTTATAATAGGAAATGCAAATGAAAAGAGAAGCAGCCATTATTACCGGCAAAAAAATAAGTGTGTAAGTTAAAACCATTGTATCCCTCCGTAGAATGATAAAAATATAACCCTTCATTCTTTGATAATTGGTACCCTTATGTCCAAAGCGGGATACTCCCCCAAAGGTATATATGCATTATAACATATTAACAGTTCCTCTGAAAAGCGATATAGTGTGTTCTTTATAATTGACCATTAACAATATGAATGATAAAATTGTGAAACAGTGAAAAAAGTTTGGTGGGAGAGATATTTTGTGGAATTTCAGGTTATAGAATCGGGAACAGAAATTTATACAGCTTTGGCATCAGGAGTTTTTATCATTGTGCTTGCTATTTTGGCTGTTATATATAAAATTAAACATAGAAAAAAAGCAATAAGGATGGATGAGCTTGAAGGCTTTGAGTTTGAATATTATTGTGCTGATCTTTTGGAGGCAAACGGTTTTTATGATGTGGAGGTAACTCCCAGTCATGGTGATTTTGGAATAGATATTCTTGCCAAAAAGGACGGGATAACATTTGCAATCCAGTGTAAGAGATACAGTGATGATGTTGGTATAAAGGCAGTTCAGGAGGCATATTCAGGCAGGGATTTTTATGACTGCATGATAGGCTGTGTGATGACAAACCAGTATTTTACCAATCCTGCAAAAGAGGCTGCTGCAAAGCTTAAGATACTATTGTGGGACAGGGATTATGTGGAAGGATTAGAGGAAAATTATGGAGGATGATTTATTTAAAAAGCGTCTGACAGAGCTTGCTGACAAGGCATACAATAATAGTCAGTATGTTTTTACAGGTTTTTTGTCAATGGCGGAGGCAGACATATATTATAAAATGGAAAGAGAGCTTTCATATGCACAGGCAACACTTTTTGGTGGTACTAAGGACTGCGAGCGTGTAATGATAAGATTTGGAAGCGAGGATATATGTGGATATGTAGAAGAGTTCCCTATTGAATGTATTGAAATAGAGCCTCTGATAGAGAAGTTCGCGCAACAGCTGACGCACAGGGATTATCTGGGGGCACTTATGAATCTGGGTATAGAAAGAAGTACAATTGGTGATGTAATTGTTGATGGAAAGCGTGCCTTTATCTTCTGTACAGACAAAATGGCAGATTATATAGTTGAAAATGTTGATAAGATAAATCATACCAGTGTACGTTGCAAAAAAGCACAGAACATACCAGAGAGTACTATAACAAGGCTTGAAAGAAAGAGAGTACAGGTAAGTCAGGTGCGCGCTGACAGTATAATTTCAAAGGTATATGGCATGTCCCGAAGTGAAAGTGTAAATCTTTTCCGTGCAGGAAAGGTCTATATAAATGGCAGACTCAATGAAAATAACAGTGGTCAGCTCAAAGCAGAGGACAAAGTTTCTGTAAGAGGTTTTGGACGATTTAATTTTGTGGGGATTGCCGGTGAAAGCAAAAAGGGGAAGCTTAATGTAGATATAGATATTCCTATCTGATTACGACTGGTATAAGATATTCGTGAAAGGCATGGTATTAAAATGGATAGTTTAAGAGCTTTAATAGATAAATATGTATGTAACAGTGAACTGATATTATCAGCGACAGCAAGTAATGCGCGTGACAAACAGAAAATAAGCCGTATAAAAATACGCCCGGTTATCAAAAATAGTAAAGATGGCGAAAAGGTGATTTATCAGGCAGAAAGCTTTGTGGGTAATCAGGCTTTTCATAAAAATATAGAAGACAAAGAGCTTGCTGATTATATTGTAAAGGTAATGACTGAGGATTTTAAACAGCTTGAGATGGATACACAGCTTCATACAGTGACAGCACTTGTGAGCAAAAAAGGAAAGGTTACCTTAAAAGAAAAGAAAAAGCCACAAAATGTCAATTCCGTTACAGAGGATTTGAAAAAGCAGTTCTCACATAACAGGGAAAAGCAGTATATTCTGCCTAAGGATGTACCTGTGCCATTTCTTGTAGAGCTTGGGGTACAGACCACGGAGGGAAGAGTCGTAAACGCAAAGTATGATAAATTCAGGCAGATAAACAGATATCTTGAATTTATAAGAGACATTGTGCCATACCTTCCGGATACTAAAAAGACGGGCAGAAAGCTTAATATTATAGACTTTGGATGTGGAAAATCCTATCTTACCTTTGCAACTTACTATTATCTGAAGATAATGAATAACATGGATGTACACGTAATAGGACTTGACCTTAAAAAAGATGTTATAAATCATTGTCAGAAGCTTGCAGATAAATTTGGCTATGAGGATCTTAAATTTCTTGTGGGAGATATAAGTACATATACAGGAGATGAGGAGGGTAATCCACAGGTTGATATGGTAATTACTCTTCACGCCTGTGATACAGCGACAGACTATGCACTTGCGCATGCAGTTGAATGGGGAGCAAGTGTTATACTGTCGGTACCATGCTGTCAGCATGAGTTAAACAGACAAATAAGCTGTGAGGCTCTTGCTCCTTTATTAAAATATGGCATAATAAAAGAAAGAATGGCTGCTCTTATGACAGATGCGATAAGGGCAAATCTATTAGAACAGCAGGGCTACGATACTCAGATACTTGAATTTATAGATATGGAGCATACACCCAAGAATATATTGATACGAGCTGTAAAGAAGCAGTCCCAAAACATGGTTTATGCACCGGTGAAGAAGGATAAAAACAAGAGTCTGGAAGATTTGGAAGAATTTTTAAATGTCAGTCCTACATTATCAAAATTATTGTAACTGTTCTAAAATTTATTGAAGGAAGAGAGAGAACATGAAAAAATTTCTGCTTAAATTTTCTGTGTGTCTGGTGATTTTCTTTCTTACCATTTTTGTCAGTGGTAAAATATATAATAAGGGTAATGAAGAAAAGACCACCACTATGACTTCGGTTTCACTTCCTGTGGTGGAGCTTAGTATAGACGGCTTTAATTATAATACTTTGTATGGCATGAAGCAGGACATGAAGGAGTGTTTTATAAGAGATACGATTACGCCTCTTGGAGAGAACAGGAGTCTAAGCTTTGTTATTGATAAATATGGAAACGACATTAGTAATATTGCATTTGAGGTAAGAAGTATTGATGGAACCAGACTGGTTGAGCAGACTAAGATAAGTAATTTTACTGAAAATAAAGATCAGATCAAAGCTACCATAAATATAAAGGATCTTATAGAGATAAATAAGGAATATAACTGGATACTTGTTCTTGAGGTCGGGGATGAAAAAATAAGGTATTATACAAGAATTGTAGATAATCAGAATTATAACCTGCCTCAGATGCTTTCATTTGTTACGGATTTTCATAAAAAGACTTATATGGACGAAGAAGCAAGGGACTTAGTGACTTATCTTGAAAGCAATTCAAAAGGAGACAATACTACTTACAATAAAGTTGACATACATTGCAGTCTCAAGCAGGTGACGTGGGGCGACTTAAGGGTAAAGGAATTAATGTCCCCTAAGATACTTGTAAGTGATATTGACAAAAATGTGGCATCCATAAGGCTTAAATATATTGTTGAGACACTTGAAAACAAAAATAGATTTAATTATAATGTTGATGAATATTTCAAGATAAAATATACGCCTGACCGTATGTATCTGTTGGATTATGAGAGAAAAATGGAGCAGATATTCTCACCTCAGGCCAATGTTTATGCAAGTAACAAGATAATGCTTGGAATACGAAGTCCTCAAGTACAGATGATGGAGAGCGAGGGTGGCTCAAATCTGGCTTTTGTAGATAAAAATCAGCTTTTCTGTTATCATGCTTCTGATAAAAAAATGGCAACACTTTTCAGCTTTTATGAAGCTTCCTCAAAGGGTGGATATGATATAAGATCGATTTATGACAGCCATGATATAAAGATTTTGAGCATTGATGAAACAGGAAATGTTAAGTTCATTGTCTATGGATATATGAACCGTGGAAGTCATGAAGGAAATATAGGCATTGTTGTTTATGAATACAATGGTATGCTTAACACAGTTGAAGAAATGGTATTTATACCATGTAATAAGTCTTTTGCAGCACTGAAGGCTGATATTGAAGAGCTTTCATATATAAATAAGAATAATATATTCTATTTTTATCTTGATGGCTCGATTATATCGGTAGATCTTAATGTGCAGAGCTTTGAAGAGCTTGCTTCAGGATTGCAGCAGGACAGCTTTAAGGTGTCGGATTCTGATAAAATGCTGGTATGGCAAAATACGGCAGATGCCTATGACTGTACCAGACTCAATCTTGTAAATCTTAATACAGGCAAAAAGCAGGAAATAATTAAGAATCTGGAAGATGACAGGTTACTTCCGCTTGGTTTCATTAATGAAGACCTTATATATGGTGTAGCAAGATATGAGGATATAGTTACAGATTCAACAGGAACTATCACGTTCCCTATGTATTGTGTTTATATTCAGAATGAGGCCGGCGATATATTAAAGACTTATCAGCATGATGGCAAATATGTCACTTCCGCAAGGGTAGAGGACAATCTTATTACTATCAGCAGAGTTGAAAAAAGTCCTGATGAAAAGGGATATGTCAAAATCGTGGATGACCAGATAGTAAATAATGTTGTTGAAAAATCGGGATACAACAGTTTTGAGACGGTTGTGACAGAGCACTATCTAAAGATAGTACAGCTGGCAGTGAGAAATACCATAGAAGTAAAAAATCTTAAATACACAATTCCAAAAATGGTATTGTTTGAAGGCTCACGACAGATGGATATAGTTATAAATGATCCTGTTGACAGATATTATGTATATGGCAGGGACGGTGTTACCGGTACTTATTCTCATGTCGCTGAAGCAATCAATAATGCATATGCAGTGAGTGGCTGCGTTGTTGATCAGTCAGGAAATTATGTATGGAGAAAAACCTCAAGAAGTACAAGAAATCAGATAATGGCAATAACTGCAAAAAAGTCAGAGAGCACAAGCTCTGATTTGGCTACTTGCGTTGAGACAATACTTGAGTATAATGGAATTGTTAAAAATGTACAGCCTATGCTTGACAGTGGACAGACCGTAAAAAATATTTTAAGTGAATGTCTTGAAGCTTCAACAGTTCTTGACTTGCAGGGTGTCAGTCTGGATGCGATTCTTTACTATGTAAATATGGACATTCCGGTACTTGCAACCCTGAAAGATTCAACGGCAGTGCTTGTGATAGGATTTAATGACCTGAATATTGTTGTTATGGATCCATCTGATGGAACTATTTACAAAAAAGGAATAAATGATTCAGCAGAGTGGTTTAATTCAAACGGCAACGAATTTATGGTATGTATAAAATAATTGATATATAAAAAAACAGTGTTGTTCGAATATTCAGAAAATGCTATAATCTAATAATCACGGCTGTTTATGCTCACAGTAAATTTTGTGAGGTAATTAAGAAAGGATATATTTTTTAATATGAAAATTGGTTTTAAACGTGCACAAAAAATAACCAAAATTATAATTTTGGCATTAGTTTTTATGTGTATGATAAATATGTCGAATATTTCGGCAAATGCAGCACCACAGATAACTATGACAGTATCTGCCTGTACGATATCCGGAGGTAATGTCGTAGTAACGGCGGTTGGTACAGCTCCGGTGACTCAGGACGGCATGTTCTACTTGTTTGATCTTAAGCCTTATGAGACCGGTATTGGAAACAGAAAGGATTATTGCGCGACAGCCTTGGCAGCTCCGGCAGTGAGCTTTTCCACTCCTTTAAATCATAATACGGTAACTTCAAAGCTGTATTCAAGATTTGTGGTTGCAGTGCTTCAAAATGGAAAATATCAGGCTGTAAGCAATGATATGTATATTACTAACCCCGAAGCAGTTGCTACAAAGACCACAAGTTATCCTGTAAAAAGCAAAAAGGGACTTACTGCTGACTGGAGATACAGCGCAGAGCTTTCAGATCTTGGAGCAGGATTTGCTTCATATGAGCTTGATGTAAGCAGGTTCTTTATGGGAGTGGGAGTAAACTATGTTTACAATGGAAAACCCTACAGCTTTAATGCAGAGGTGGTAAGAGAGTATGATATAGTATGTCAGAAACTTGCAAGTCAGGGCTGCAATGTTGTAATGATAATCAAAAATGGATATCATAAGGGGACGCTTGATATGATACCGGCAGGAGGAAGAGCAGCAGGCAAACAGTGTTATGCATTTAATGTTGATGAGCAGATACCAACTGAAAAGCTTGAGGCACTTATGTCATTTCTTGCAAACAGGTACTCGGGAACAGGTTACGGCTCAATACATACCTGGATAATTGGCAATGAGGTAAACACAAGCAATCCATGGCATTATATGGGAAATGTTTCAGAGGATACCCTTGCAGCACATTATGCAAAGGAATTCAGAGTGTGCTATAATGCAATAAAGAGCCAGAATTCAGGGGCAAGAGTATTTATAAGCATTGACCAGAGATGGACTCACGTGGATGGTACAAAAGGTCAGTTTAAGGCAAAGAATATACTTGATAAGTTTGCTACATATGTAAATGTAAGTGGTAATATTGACTGGGGACTCAGTTTTCATCCATATCCTGTACCAATATATAATGCTACCTTCTGGAGTCTGCCACCGGCTTATGCACGAATGAATCTCATAGATCACACAGACGATACCAAGATGCTTAGTCCACTCAACTGTGATGTAGTGACAAATCATATGCTTTCACCGGTTCTAAGGGCACCGGGGGGCGCAGTAAGACATATGATAATCTCTGAGATGGGATTCACATCATATAATAAAAGTATTCCTTCTGATGAACTTAGACAGGCAGCAGCGCTTGTTTATGCATACAAGCTTACAAGCCAGAATCCTTTTATAGAGGGTGTTATAATTCACAGACATGTTGATCATGCTTCAGAGGTTGCATCAGATGGTATGGCTGTCGGTATAAGAACAGAAAGCAAAATAAAATATGCTTATGCAGTATTTAAGAATATGGATAAAGGTAACAGTCAGCAGTATACGGATTTTGCTCTCCCATTAATAGGAGCAGCAAGCTGGGCACAGCTTGGACTTCAGTAATATTGCTCTTGTTTGATAGTTTATTAATGAATTTTTGTGCGACATGGCACTTAAATAATAAAAATAATAAAAATGGAGGTATTCTATGAAGAAAAAAATTACTCTTTGGGCAGTTCTGTGTATGATCATGGTTTGTCTTATGCAGATTACTGTAGCAGCGGCAGGTAACATTCAAATCACTCAGTGTATAATCAGTGGTGGTAATCAGGTAACGGTTGTAGCAACAGGTGCAGCTGTGCCAAGTGATGACAATAACTACTATTTATTTGCAATGAAGCCTTATCAGAATTCTATTGCAGGAAGAACTGATTACTGCGCAACAGCAGTTAAAGCTGATGTCGCTACTTTTGTAACTACACTTGACTACAATACACCAAATTCAAAGCTTACTTCAAAATTTGTTGTAGCTGTACTTGCAGGTGGCAAATTCACACAGGTAAGCCAGGAGTTTTATATCACAAATCCTGAAGCTATCGCTACTCATACAGCAGCTCATCCTGCTGTAAGATCTATTAAGGGTATTACTGCTGATAATGCAGCTATCACTACCCTTACAGACCTGGGTGCACAGCATGTAAGCTATGAGCTTGCAATCGACAGATTCTTTGCACCTGGTGCAGGCGTTCCTTTTGTATATAATGGAAAACCATACAGCTTCAATATGGGTGTTGTTGCTGAATATGACCTTATTATGCAGCACTTTGCAATGCAGAAGGTTCAGGTAACAATGCAGCTTGTAAACTATTACAATGCAGCTACGGCACTTACTGTTAAGCCTTCAGCACGTGTAGGCGGAAAATACAGACATTACGCATTTAATACAGATGAGCAGTTAGGTGCAGAGTCAATAGAGGCTCTTATGGCATTTTTAGCTTCACGTTACAGCAATCCGGCAGTTGGTATTGTTTCTAACTGGATTATTGGTAACGAAGTAAATAATAACAATCCATGGTATTTCTCAGGTAACTATAATGTTACTAACTTTACATTAGAGTATGAAAAAGCATTCCGTATGTGCTATAACGCAATCAAGAGCCAGAATGCAAATGCAAGAGTTCTTACATGTATTGACCAGAGATGGACATGGGAAGACGGTACAGCAAACCAGTATGGCGCAAAGAAGTTTATGGACGCATTCAATGTTGATGTGATTTCTCATGGTAACATTGACTGGGGTGTAGCTTGGCATCCACATCCGGTACCACTTACACTTGCTACCTTCTGGAATATGCCGGCAAGCTATCGTTCACTTCACTTAATTGACCATACACCAAATACAAGAATGATAAATCCAACAAATATGGAAGTATTTACAAACTATATGTGCCAGCCTTCATTCCTTGCACCTAACGGACAGGTAAGATATATTATCGTATCTGAGGTACTCTTTAACTCAATTGGTACAAGTGAGCAGGTTCAGGCAGCTTCATTTGCTTATGCATACAAGCTTGCAGCAGCAAATCCATTTATCAAGGGATTTATTGTACATAGAACTGTAGATAATATTTATGAGAAGAATGCAGATAAAATCGCATGTGGTCTTTTCAACTGTGATGCAGCAGGTAATGTTACAACTCCTAAGTATATTTACAATGTATACAAATATATTGATACTCCACAGTCTGATGCCTATACATCATTTGCACCGGCTGTTATAGGAGCTCCAAGCTGGGCTGCACTTGGAGTAAAATAGTTAAGATGGCTTAACTTATCCCAAACATAAAAACATAGTGTGGGTGACTTGATTAAATGAAAAGTATAAACAGGATTCTTATAATAGAAGATGATTTTTCATTGGCAGAAAATCTCTGTAGAACATTTACAGATATAGATGGAGAGACAATGGCTTATAGC
>JAFPAQ010000046.1 GCA_017424235.1 Lachnospiraceae bacterium
AGGTGATAGATATCTATCAACACCTATGTTTTCGTAGAAAATTAGAGAGTGTGAACTACCACTAAGCTAAAGCTTACTGGCTTCTTGCTTCAACGTCCTCGCAACCTACTAACTCCACAAGCGTGACTTCGGGTAGTTCCTACCCTAGTTGTTTTCATTATATTATACAGAAAGCATTCTAAGTCCCTCTGCTAATATATTCTGACTTGCATTGATGTCTCGGTCATGTTCTGTACCACATACAGGGCATGACCATTTTCTTATTGCAAGATTTTTTACATTTGTATTTTTATATCCGCAACATCCACATGACTGACTGCTTGCATAGAATGTGTCAATCTTAATGTACTGACGATGGTTCCATTCTGCTTTGTATTCCAGTTGTCGTGTGAGTTCATACCATGAACAGTCTGCTATTGATTTTGCCAGACTGTGATTCTTTATCATATTGGATATTGCTAAATTCTCACTTACTATCACTTGGTTATCGCTGATAAGTTGATGTGAGATTTTATGCAGATTATTCTTTCTGATATTCGTAATCTTTTCATGGCATCTTGCAATTTTGCGTTTCATTTTATAAAAATTTACACTTCCCTTATTTTTATGTGCTAGCTGTCGTTGCAACTTTGCTAACTTCTTTTCATATTTCCTCATTATTTTTGGATTTTCATATTTTTTTCCATCAGTCGTGATACATAAGTCCTTAATTCCTAAGTCTAATCCAACCTTATGTTCCGTATGTGGTAGTTCTGTATGTTCCGTCTCTACAAGAATAGACACATAGTACTTGCCACTTGGCACTTGTGAGACAGTAACACTTTTAATAGTACCACTGAAGTCACGATGCTGTTTTAACCTTACATAACCGATTTTAGGAAGTTTTATGTACTTTCCAACAATCGCAACAGAGCCTTTTTGGTTGTTCGTTGTATATGCTTTATGATTGCTCTTTTTACTCTTATATTTGGGAAAACCTACTTACTTGTCACGAAAGAAGTTACGATATGCACTTTGTAAATTCATCTGTGCATTTGCAAGTGCTAATGAATCCACTTCTTTCAGTCATGTAAACTCTGTTTTATACTTTGCAGGGGTGACCGTCAACGACTTTCCTGTTTCTTCATAATAAGCTATTTTTTCAGCAAGCATACGATTGTATACAAAACGCACACAACCAAAGGTCTTAGCAAAATATTCTCTTTGTTCTTTGTTTGGATATAATCGGAATTTATATGCTTTTTGTATCATCTGTTACACCTGCCTTTCCTGCTTCTATTATACAGTATTTTCTTATATTTTACAAACATTTGTTCGCCTTATCCTTGGTTTTCGATATATTCTTTTAGAACTTTCTCGCTAACATTGCCTACGGAACATACAAAATATCCATCTGTCCAAAAAGTATGTTCTTTCCAAAATCACCTGGAAAGATAATTGCGGTATTTCTTCCAAATATGATATGTGGTATAACTTTTTATTGTTCTAACAAAGTCAGATAAGTTGATATTGGTTCTGTCTCAATCATATAATGAATGTGGTCTTTATCTGTTTCCATATATCTAATAATCACATTATGTTTTTTACATATGGATTCGGACAATGACTTTATATCACTGCTAATAGAATTTGATGATAATAATTGCTTTCGATATTTGCAAACAAATATCAAATGATACTGCAACAAATATTTACTATGGTTTTTAGATTTCCATTCGCCCATTACTTACAAATCTCCTTTCCTTGATTTATCGGCAACAGACGATTGTTTTAGAACAATCTGTCTATGATTGACGCATTCATCCACTCAGCTAAAGCTAACCGGATTTCTGCTAAATTTCTTTAAATTGAAGCATAGCGCATGTTTCCTCTGCCCAACTATATTGTGTCATATATTCACCACGAAATTCAGGTTTTCCAGTTTCAAGATAACT
>JAFPAQ010000047.1 GCA_017424235.1 Lachnospiraceae bacterium
GTCAGGATTACAACAGCAAGCGATACAGACCTTACAATCAACCGTTACAGCGGTTAAGACTGCTTATGTGAATCTGAATGATGGAGATTTCTATGTAGATGAAAATGGTAACTTTATGAAGGGTGATTATAATATCACAGAACATATGGCTACAATTGATGAATATACAGATGGATTGGTTACAGATGTAACCTTATTCTTTGGCGATACTCGTATGGCAACTTCTCTTTTGGATACATCAGGAAACCGAATTCTTGGTACACAGGCTGTTGCACAGGTAATAGAAACCGTATTAAATAAAGGGCAGGAGTTTACTTCTTATGATACAACCATTAACAATCAGAATTATTACTGCTATTATACACCACTAGAGAATCCAGATGGTTCTATCATCGGTATGGTATTTGCAGGTCAGCCTAGTGAAGAGATAGATTCTTTTATTAAGGAGAAGACGACAAATGTTACAACGATGGCAATTCTATGTGCTGTTATCATTGCTATTATAGTAATGTTTATTTCCAAGAGAATTGTAAAAATATTAATGGGTATGGAATATCTTGTTAATGAGCTTGCAGAAGGTAACCTGACATGTGAAATGGATGCAAAGATATTAAAGCGTAGGGATGAATTCGGTCACAGTGCGCAGGTAATGGCTAAGCTACAGGAAGAACTTCGTGAAATCATTGGTCATATTCAGGAATCAGCAGGTCAAGTTTTGAAAGATGGAAATAAACTGGAAGGTATTGCAGTTCAGGCTAGTACCACTGCAGAAGAGGTAAGCTCTGCGGTTGAAGATATCTCCAAGGGCGCCCAGTCACAGGCAGAGGATACCGAGGTTGCAACGACACAGGTTAATCAAATGGGCGATTTGATTCAGGCAATTGTAGATAATGTGGCAAGATTGAATGAAACCTCTTTAACCACGCAGACAACCGGTGAAGCATCTGCTGAGACAATGAAGGAGCTTAGCGAATATAATGACAGAACAGTAGAGGCAATTTATAAGGTATCTGATAATGTTAAGGCGACCGATGACTCTGTAAATGAAATTGCAGCGGCAGTTGAATTAATTACTAATATTGCAAGTCAGACCAATCTCTTATCTCTGAATGCATCAATTGAGGCAGCAAGAGCAGGAGAGGCAGGAAGAGGCTTTGCGGTTGTAGCTTCTGAGATTTCCAAGCTTTCTGATGAATCGAATGCTTCTGCAAAAAAGATACAGGATATAATTCAGGAATTAGCAAGTGATTCCAAGAATTCGATGGCTTTAATGGAAGAGGTAAAGCATACCCTGCAGCAACAGCAGGAGAAGCTTACTGCAACGAAGAATCAGTTCGAAGATGTTATTACAGATATCGAAATATCCAGAAGAGATACCAATACCATCAATGAGCAGACAAAAGAATGTGATAATGCAAGACAGGCAGTTGTTGGAATTATCGAGAATCTGTCAGCAATATCTGAAGAAAATGCAGCTGCAACACAGCAGACCACAGCTTCTATGGAAGAATTGAATGCGACAATCAGTCTGGTTGCAAATTCAGCAACAACTTTAAAGGATTTAGCAGTTTCTTTAGATGAAGATATCAAGTTCTTTAAGTTATAAGAAAATCATAAAGAGGTTAGTGCATTTGCGCTAACCTCTTATTTTTAATCATATGTTCTACGAAAAGTAGAGTGTTTTCTTTTTTTATATGCTTTTCTTTTTCGTTTCATCTGCTGACGTTGTCTTTTTGCAGCCCGGCGGGCATTCTTTTTTGCAATTCTGTTATCTCTGATACGCTGTTTCCTTCGTTTGCTGCTCTGCCCTCTTGGAGAGAAGCTGTAACGTAAGCGCAATGTATCCAATATATGAAACTTATACGGGAGCTAATTTTCCAATGAAAGTTATGATTAAAATGGATGGAATTGATACTTTAAATGCAAAGCTAATTTCATATGCGAGAGCGTTGGAAGATATTATTCCCTCTTCATGTCCATGGTTACTTATTCGAGATACTGACTGTGTGCCGGTAAACAAGAAAGTGATGGCAGGAAATGATGATAAAAAAGATGTAGATACAAATGGTGCTGATTTTAAGGTTGTGTTTCAAAATGGATATGGAGTTGAATCGACTTTTGTATCTGAACCAGATAAATTGGCAAGGATGCTTAGCAGTTACTATTCGCTATCGACTAGTGATATAAGTATTTTACAAAATAAGATTTTGGAGATTAATACGAGTTATCAAAACAAGGTTATGAACATTTTGGAGGATGTTCATAAAGAATTGAAAAAGCATTTTGAACGTCAGATTAAGAAAAGATCTGGGAGAGTATATCAAAAATTAAAATTTGAAGATATGCTTTCGCAGATAACGGATACAAATATTCAGTACATTATGACAAAACCCATCAAGGATATGTATTTGAAAGATATACATGAAAGTGTTGAAACAATGTATGGTAGTTGTTTAGTACCTAAATTGGATCATAGAAGTATCTTTGTATACTACTATTCATGGATGTCAAATATAGACGATATGTTTCTATCTCATAAGTTAATGCTTGATAAAATATATCAATAGAGATATTTACAAGGTGTGAGATAGGTGTAATCTAGAAGTGCTTTTCTACTAACAGGTCATCGACGAGAGGAGTAAAATATTTTGTGTAATTTGTCCAATTGGGTAAACACTGTTTACCCAATTCAAAAATAGGTCCAAAACTCATCGACATCCGACCTTACACACGATATAATAAAGTATAATCTAATAGAAATAAGTGCTATCATTACAACAATAATATGAGTGAATGGTAGCCATATCTTTGTTCCAAGAGGAACCAACTGGTTAAACTCTTACGTTAGCAAATCTAACATTTAGCTAACAGAGCACATTTGACAAAAGATGATTTCTATTAACTGGTTTTGATACAGAAACACAGGAAAGTTAGGGACTACAAGACTTTCCTTGATAACGAATAACATTCCTTTATGGGAAGTGATACCCACAACTCGAACTCCTAAGCGCTAGTTGTGGGTTCGATTCCTATAGGGAACGCTCATTAAGCAGTAATGACTAGAAAATCATTGCTGCTTTTTTCATGCAAAAACAGCATTTTCGGTGACAAATTTGTCAGCGAAATGTGTCATGGAGAACTGATTTTGTCAGCGAAAATGATTTCTTGTCAGCAGTCCATATTTTTCAAAACTGTCAGCCATAGGGGATTGTTTAAAAACAGTCCCCTTTTTGACAGTCAGAGGTTTAATCTGTAATTATGTATGATTAAGACAAGCGGAGTACATAATTTGAGGTATAGTTTAAAGGCTGATTGATGGTGATTGAGAAGACGACCGAAGATAGAAAAGACTTGAAAATACGCATATTTTAACATATAATAATTAGGGTTAATGTTGATAAAAGCAGGAAGGAGGAATCTGTAATGTACCATTTATTATATGACAGGAAAAGTAATTTTAGCAGATTCTTCCTATGTTTTCTATTTATTATTACCCTTGTTGTATGCACTGCATATGACAAATCTGAGATTGAAAAGCTCGATTATACAGGTGGTTTAAATAGTGAAAGTACAATCTCATCCACGGATAGTGAGTTTTATGAGATTATTTCGAATGAAATTACAGATTATTCTGTAATAAAAAATATTGCTTCAAAGAATTCTGCTACAGGGAGATATTCCGGTTTCAGAGCGTCCTTTGACTATGAAATAGTAGATGAACTATTTCTTCTTATAGGCACATGTGTGCTTTTTATTCTGTATTTCTATAGAAATTTAGCTACAAGTCATCATTTTATCATTACTTATATCCATAATCTGGATGGAATGAAACCCTAATCTCAATTAAATATTATTACACATTATTAGGTAAGCGCAGGATGCGTTTGCCTTATTTTGCTATGGAAAAAAGAGATGGAGGTTATCATGAAACAGATATTTTCATATTTAATTTTTGGAATTATGGCTATTATGGGTGGCGGAACTTCGTTGTTTTTGGTTATTTCATTACCAGCGGTGATCATTTGGAAGATATACCGCAAGATTAGGTATGGATACAAGATTACAGATTGAGGATAACGGAGGAATAAAAAATGCTATCAAATATAGTGGCTGCAATAATGTGCCTAATTGCTTTGGCAGGAGGAATTTTGGGATGGTGGATAGAAAACGGAGGATCGTCCGATGATTCAAACCAAAATGAAGAGGAATCAATAATTGAAACAGACGAGACTGAAAGGATAAAGGAAGATGAGAAAAACTAAGATTATTTGTACCATAGGACCTGCAAGCGAGGACGAAGAAGTTTTAGAAAAAATGTGTCAGACCGGAATGAATGTGGCAAGGCTGAACTTCTCTCATGGTTCGCATGATGAGCACTTGGAAAAAATCAAAAAGATAAAGAAGGTACGGGAAAAACTGGGATACCCGCTACCAATCATGCTTGATACCAAAGGACCTGAGTATAGAATCAGAGATTTTAAAAATGGAAAGGAAACTCTAACTGACGGACAGGCTTTTACATTTACAACGAGAGACTTATCAGGTGACAACACTATTGTTTCTGTAAACTATGCAGATCTTGTGTCAGAACTAAAAACAGGTGACAGAATACTTGTAAACAACGGTCTTTTGATATTTGAGGTAAAGGAATTGACTGTAACAGATGTCATTTGTGAAGTTATTTCAGGTGGTGAAATATCTGACCGAAAGAGTATGAATTTTCCCAATCATGTATTCAAGGGACAATATCTTAGCGATGACGATAAGTCTGACTTACTGTTTGGTATCGAAAATGATGTTGATTTTGTAGCGGCATCATTTGTGTCAAACAAAGAAAATGTATGTGAGTTGAGAAAATTCCTGAACGAAAATGGCGGTAAGGATATTGATATTATAGCCAAGATTGAGAACAGAGCCGGCGTTGATAATATTGATGAGATATGCGAAATTGCAGACGGGATAATGGTGGCGAGAGGCGATCTTGGTGTTGAAATTCCTTTTATAGAAGTACCAGCTATTCAGAAATATCTGATTAAGAAATGTAGACTTCTCGGGAAGAGGGTTATTACGGCAACAGAAATGCTTGAATCTATGATTCATAATCCCAGACCGACAAGGGCAGAAATATCGGATGTTGCAAATGCTGTGTATGATGGATCTTCGGCAGTAATGCTTTCCGGAGAATCCGCCGCAGGAAAGTACCCTGTTGAAGCAGTAAGAAGCATGGCTGAGATTGCAGAGTATACAGAAAAGAATATTGATTACGTAAAAAGGTTTTATTCAACAGAATATGTCATAAGGAATAATCTGGATGCTCTTTCCCATGCAACATGCGCTATGGCTATAGATACCAAGGCAAAAGGAATCGTCATAAGTTCTATGTCGGGAATAACAGTCAGAATGGTAAGCCGATTCAGGTGCCCGGTGGATATAATCGGTATTACTACATCCCTGAAAGCTTGGCGAAAGCTGAATCTTAGTTGGGGTGTCACTCCTGTTATGAGTGATGAATTTGATTCGGTTGATGTTATGTTCTATCAAGCGACGCAACATGCCGTGGAAATTCTTGGTCTTGTAAGTGGAGATAACATTACACTTACCGGTGGTCAGACTAGCAAGCAGTCCGGAAGTACCAACACGATACGTTTGGAAACAATAAAGTAAAGAGGGGGACATGTTTATGAATATTTTGATTCAGGTAGGTCTTCTGGCTGTTGGATTTGTATGCCTTGTTAAGGGGGCTGATGTGGAGCTGCAGGTATGACAGAAACTCTTATAGGGCTTACGATTGTTGCGATAGGGACATCCCTCCCGGAACTTGTTACATCTGCTGTTGCTGCCAGAAAGGGTGAAACAGGTATGGCAATCGGTAATGTCATAGGATCTAATATTTTTAACCTGCTATTTATCTTAGGAGTATCGGCATTGATACATCCTGTTGCAATCAATATGGCATCCGTGTATGATCTTATCATTTTGGTTGGCGTTAGCATAATATCGCTTTCTTTCGCATTCACTTCCAGAAAGATCAGTCGTATGGAAGGTGGGTTTATGCTTTTAATCTATGCTGCGGATGTTATGTTTGCGATAGTTAGATAACCCACAGTCAAAACGGGAGGACAATATGAGCATATTTTCTATTTTTACATTATTGGGAGGGCTTGCATTTTTCATATATGGAATGAATCAGATGTCGCATAGCCTTGAGAGAATTGCCGGGAATAAAATGGAGCAATTTATAAAAAAGATGACTAAGAACCGCTTGAGTGGACTTATCATGGGTTGCATCATAACTGTAGCCATTCAGAGTTCTTCTGCTGTAACGGTAATGCTTGTTGGATTAGTTAACTCCGGGCTTATGAATATAGGTAATACTGTTGCTGTGATTATGGGATCAAACATTGGCACAACGATAACAGCCTGGCTTATGAGTCTAGTGGGGATTTCAAGTGACAACGTGGTTATAAAAATGCTAAAACCGGAATCATTTTCTCCGCTGCTTGCTTTTATTGGTATTGGACTTATAATGCTATCCAAACAACCTAAGAAAAAAGATATTGGAAACAGCTTTATAGGCTTTGCTATCTTGATGTACGGAATGCTGATGATGAGCAGCTCTGTTGCGCCATTGGCTGAGTCTCCATCATTTTCTGGGCTACTGGTAAGTTTTAAAAATCCGATTCTTGGGGTCCTGACAGGGTTGGTTGTTACGGCGATTATTCAGAGTTCCGCAGCTTCTGTAGGAATGCTACAGGCAATATCCATGACAGGAAGTCTTTCCTATGGAGCCGCGATTCCTATTATTATGGGGCAAAATATTGGAACATGCGCTACTGCTATCCTATCAAGTATAGGGGTTAGTAAAAATGCAAAGAAAGTTGCTGTCATCCACTTGTCTTTTAACCTGATAGGAACGCTATTTTTCATGGCCCTGTATTTTGGAATGCATATAATTTTTGATTTTGGATTTGTTGATAAACCAATCAATCCAATGGGAATAGCATTGTGTCACAGTATCTTCAATATTGCGACAACAGTACTTTTACTACCGTTTAGTGATCAGCTTATTATGATTGCCTCTAAAACAATAAAGACGGAACCTGAGCGTAAGATTGCTTTTTTGGATGATAGATTATTTGAAAGACCTTCGGTTGCAATAGCCGAATGTGAAAAGTTGTCTTATGAAATGGCGGATTTATCGAAAACATCAGTAGATGAAATTGTTAATAAACTATTTGGTTATTCCGTAGAATTGGATGAGCATATAGCAGAATTGGAAAAAATGGTAGATAAATACGAAGATAGATTGGGTTCTTATCTGATGAGATTTTCAGGGAAGGAGTTATCTGTCGGTGATAGTCGGACAGTATCAAAGATACTTCATACAATAGGTGATTTTGAACGTATTAGTGATTATGCTTTAAATCTTACCGAATCTGCCAGGGAAATATCAGAAAAGCGTGTTGTGATGTCGGACAGTGCAATGAAAGAACTAGATAAATTGGGGAAAGCTGTAGAAGAAATTGTTCAAAAGGCAATTGGAGCATATATAAGTAGTGATGTTACCATAGCAATGGAAATAGAGCCTCTTGAGCAGGTAATAGATTTGTATACAGAGGTTATAAGGCAAAATCATGTTAGTAGACTTCAAAAAGGGGAGTGTACAATAGAAAGAGGGTTTGTTTTAGCAGATATTTTGAATAACTACGAGAGGATTTCTGATCATTGTTCTAATATAGCGGTAGCGGTAATAGAAGCAGATTCGGATGTTTATGATCCTCATGAATATATTAGTAAATTGCGTGAAAAAGATAATTTGCAGTTTGAAAAAATGTATAATACATTCAGGCAAAAATACATGGTTTAATAATGAAAGGAATAATAATGTCAAAAGCAAGATTAAAGATATCAATTAAGAATGTACTAAAGGAGATAAGACCGATTAATATACTCATGATTTTGGTGGCTGGAATTATTAATGCTTTTGGCGTTACAATGTTTCTTTTTCCAGTGAAACTTTACGATAGCGGGATATCCGGATTGTCAATGCTGTTAGACCAGATTACACCGGATTATCTGTCTCTATCGCTATTTCTTATCATAATAAATATTCCAATATTTATTTTTGGACTTAAGAGGCAGGGAAAGACTTTTACAGTTTATTCGATCTTCGCTGTAACGGTATATTCATTGGCATCATTTATGATAATGGATGTTCTTCCTGTTGACGTTTCGTTTATATCTCCGTTGGCAGGGTCAGATTTGTTACTATGTGCTGTTTTTGGTGGTGTTATATCAGGAGTGGGGAGTGGTATGACGATACGCTTCGGAGGAGCAATTGATGGCATTGATGTTCTCTCTGTCGTATTTGCTAAGCGGATTGGTATATCTATTGGAACATTTGTAATGTTGTTTAATACCTTGCTATATATTATATGCGGCATAGCTATTCAAAGCTGGATTTTACCACTGTATTCTATAGTTACATATTATGTTGGATCAAGAACTGTTGATTTTATCACTGAAGGGTTTGATAGAGCAAAATGTGCGATGATTGTTACAGTAAAAGCTAATGAAATATCAAATGCCCTGTCCGAGAACTTTGATTCTAGCGGGACCATAGTAAAAGCAGTTGGGGGATACTCAAAGAAAGATAAAGAAATCATTTATTTCATAGTAAATCGCTTTCAGATTAATAAGCTAAAAAATATAGTGCATGATATAGATGAAAGTGCGTTCATTTCACTGCAGGAAGTGGCGGATATAATTAGAAAGAAGGAGTGATTTTTAGAAAAGTATATCGCGTCGGTTTCAATCCAAAGATTCCTGCATAAATCAATCCATTCCCGGGAGTCGGGCAGGGGATGGGGTCGGAATGGTACCATAATAAAAATCTTCAGGCTTCATACAAAAACATATAAACCTCGAATCGTGAAAAATCACGGTTCGGGGTATTTTTTTGCATATTTTTAAAATCCTGTTTCGGATTAGCTTGGCTCATGTCCCACATAACTTACGAAGGGCGAAGGATGTCCTACCAAAACGAAAGGAGAAAACGGATATGGGCTATACACATGCAATCGACTCACTTAAAGGAGTCCTCATCACACTGGGTACCTCAATTGGCGCAGTTATGCTGGTAGTAACTTTCATCTTTCTATATATAAGAGTATATGAGTAAAATAGAGTAAATAATGGTCAAAAAACCATCGACATCCTTTGCTCTGCACGCTATAATATAGGTAATCTAATAAGAAAATAGTGTTATCATTACTGCTTTGGAAAGAGCAAATGGTAGCCATAGATATGAATTCCAAGGAACAGAATGGCTATGCCACTTTTGTGGCATTACCCTCTAGGGTGACAGTGTCATCATTTTGTCAGCTAAGCCCTCTTTACTTGAATGATTTTCTGTTTTCTTATTTTGACACGAATTAACAGGAAAGCTAGAAAAATCAAGACTTTCCTTGACTTAGATTTGCAGTCCGCTCAGATTAGATTCATATTATTCTAGTCTGGGCGGACTTTTTGCGCGAGCTTTGAGCCAAGATCCGAGCTTGCTCGAGACTTTGGCGAATGCCGCGACAACGAGCGAGAATCGCGAGTGCGTTCAGGAAAAAGGAAAGAAAAGTCTGTATGACAGAAGAACAACAAATCGAAAAATCAATAGTATGGCAAAGTGTGGTGAATATTAAGAATGTACATGCCGAGAATATTACTTATATCGGAACTTCGGATTCCAATTCAAATTTCTGTTTTAACAACTCACATTTTTACTAATCTGTAAAATATGCGTTGTTAAAATGGTGTTTTTGAGATATAATTCATATATGGATTGTCAGAAAGAGGTGTACATTATGGAATTGTTTTGTAGAGAACAGTATCTTTCAAAGATTAGAGGGTTTTAT
The DNA here is from genome assembly GCA_017424235.1 of Lachnospiraceae bacterium. Lineage (GTDB taxonomy): Bacteria > Bacillota > Clostridia > Lachnospirales > Lachnospiraceae > COE1. Next base: position 9,909 of record JAFPAQ010000047.1, read on the forward strand.
CATGATACCGACATTATAAAAGTTATCACTGGTGTTAGGCGCTGCGGAAAATCAAGTTTGATGGAAATGATAAGAGATGAGCTTATTAGCGAGGGTGTTAATGTAAAAGCAGATCATCTGCAACAGTAATTTGATATGAATCCTCAAGTTCTTTAATTGATAATGTAATAAAATAACTCCCAAAACAGATGCATATAAAAAACCGGAATCTGTCACATAGTACAGTTTTACCATACTGATTCCCAACATATCATCTGGCCGATATCCAACAACCAAAAGACCTGACGTGATACTATTGTACCGGTCTTGGTACAGCAGCTCCGGTTCTTGATTTGTATTTACTAATTAAAGAAGGTATCTGTGTCAATCTTCTGATAACCACCAAAGCAGGAATTGTATGAAAATATTTCATCTGCCAGTTCTTTACCCAGAAATACTCCTGTAATCTCATTCAGTTTCTCAGTCATATCAATATCTTCGAACTGTTGCGGATAAACGACCTTGGCAATATACCAGGTATTTGCCAAAGCAATCTCAAAATTGGTGTAATATGCATTGTAAGCCATTTGTAAATAAATCTCACCCTCGTTCCATGCCTTGCAGGTATCAAACATGGTGTTGTCTTCCTGATACAATGGCTTGATATTCTTAACTGCTGCCGCATCCATGATGATAATATCCATTTCATCACCCAGAGCGACAAATTTTTCTTCTTCAATACTCTGGATACCACCACTGATACCTTTACCATCCAAATCATTTACTATATTACGGATATTGGCAATCTCAAAAGAAATATAATTCTGAGCAGTCATCAGATGATTTGTTGTACCCCAGTTTCCTAGACCGCAGATATACACACCCGGTTTGTCCTCTTTTGCAATATCAGCAGTCCTTGCTGATATCTCAGCAACTTGCTCATCTATATAGTCAATAATGGTCTGAGCCCTTTCTTCTTTACCAAAAATAGTGCCAAGCAGCAGCATACTATTATGAAATGCAGCATCAAATACACCATTATAACCGGAACTCAGTGTGATAACAGGAACTCCTAGCTGTTCCTGCAAAGCATCAGCCTTCTCGACATCTCCATACTCAGAAATAACAATGTCCGGATTGCATGACAGTATTTTCTCTGCTTCAGCAGCCTGAGCATTAGGTCCACCAACACCACAGGAATCAAGTGCCGTAAAGGCCTCTTCATTTGCAATCAGGTAAGGTCTTGCCACAGAGTCAAACATCTTCGGACGTTCTTCCAGCGCGGTGTTATCAATATCTTCAATGCCACACAAGAGAGCAACATCCCCTATATAACTGTAGATTCTCAATGCACCTGCACCAATACAGACAACGCGATTGTAACCACCGGGAGTAACAGTAACTTCTCTTCCAACAGCATCTGTGACAGTAATTTCGCAAGGGGCTTCCAATTCTACTTTAGAAGATTCTGTTGTCTCCTCCTGCACAACTGATTCCTCCACTGTCACCATAGGAGTCTCCATTTCCGAAATCTGTGCTGCATCTTTACTTCCACAGGCACAAAGACCAAATATCGTAGTAAAAACCACCAAAAATGCAGTCATTCTGTTAATCTTTTTCATATATATTTTCTCCAATTATAATTTTTTTGTGATTTATCTCGACAATTTTGACGTCGATATCAAAAATATCCTTGATAATTTTCTCATCAATAATATCTTTTGATCCAGCATATCTTACAATACCATCCCGCATGAAAAAAAATCTGTTACCAAAATGTATTGCCTGATTCAGATCATGCAAAGAGCTTAGAATTGCAATATTTTTTTCACTGGCTACCTTTTTAGCCTCTTTGATAATAAGCTGCTCATTGGCAATATCAAGATTTCCTGTGGGCTCATCAAAAATAAGCATCTTCGGCTCCTGTGCCAGTGCCCGCGCAATGGCAATCTTCTGACGTTCCCCACCGGAAAGTTCCTCCACATTTCGGGTAACAAGACTTTCAAGATGCATTTCTTCTATAACTTTGTCTACCGCGTCATAATCTGAACGATTTGCCCGGATACCAAAACGGGAGACTCTCCCCATTAAAATAGAATCATACACACTCAAGTCTCCAAAGCAGATATCCTGTGGAACATAAGCAATTCTGGTAGCACGTTCCCTTTTCGTCAATTTAAAAAAATCCTGTCCTTCAAAGAACACAGAGCCTTCTGTAGGTCTATGAATGCCAAGGATACATTTAAACAGAGTAGTCTTACCTGCTCCGTTCTTCCCCATTATAATCCCGATTTCACCAGGTTGCAGCTCCATATTTACTCCCTGAAGAACCGGTGCAGAACGCAAACCATATCGGAAAGTTAAATTTTCTATCTTTAACATCTGATTTTCTCCTTTTTTTTGGAAAAAATAATAGTTAAAAAGAAAGGTGCGCCCAAAAGTGTGGTAATGGCACCAACCGGTAATGCAGAACCATTACCCATACTGCGTGAAAAAGTATCTGCTAAAACCAACAGCAGACTTCCACTCAAAGCAGACATCGGTACTGAAAAGCGGTGATCCTGACCAATAAGCCTCTTCACCACATGGGGACAGATAATTCCTACAAATCCAATAATTCCCAGAAACGAAACGCATACTGCTGTAATAACCGATGCCAGCAACATGGAAAAGAAGCGCAGAAAATCCACATTAATTCCCATACTTCTGGCAGTGTCATCTCCACTGAGCAAAGCATTATATTTCCATGACATAAACCAGAAAAAAGCAAATCCAGCCATCACAACGACAGCCATAATGAAATCTGTGCGATAAGTAGCTCTTCCTAAATCCCCAAAATTCCAGATAACTGCTGCGGAAATCCCCACATCAGTAGCATAAAACTGCAAAATCGTAGTTGCTGCATTCCATACAGATCCTATGGCTGTACCTGCAAGAACTACCACTCCGGGGGAAAAAGAACGAATTTGGCATAGCCCCAGAATCATCAGAATAGAACCGACTGCGAAAATAAATGCCATTACGGAAGTAGCATAGGGATTTGCACCTGTAGCATAATTAGAAAGATTATTACCTGTGGACAAAAAGCCCCCGGCGAAAACTATAATTGACAGATTTGCACCAAAAACTGCTGCATTTGATACCCCCAATATAGACGGCGAGGCCATGGGATTATTCAGGCAGCATTGCATGATCAACCCGGAAATGGAAAGTCCGGCACCAGTAATGACAGCCGCCAAAACGCGTGGAATCCGGATATTCCAGATAATTCGCACATTTGCGGCAGTACCTTTTTGTGTTAGTGCAGCAAAGCACTCCTTTGGTGACATATGCGAAGATCCAATAAACAGACATATAAAAGACAGCAAAACAACAATTATAAATAAAACCATCGTAATAGTCATTTTTCTCCTACAAATTTTACGAATATCCATTCCTGTATCAGGCCACGCTTTTGCAGTATTGTTTGCACCACAACCTGCAAGCAACGACACAATCATATTGAGCGTCAATAATAGAAAAATCCATTTCTTTTTCATTTTGTTTAGTTTGCTCCTTATATTTCATTAATCTATTTCCCGATTATTAAGCTTTTCTATAAAGGACTCTTAAATTTGTATTTTCTTTATTATTCTACTATATTTCTCCTGCAAACTCAAATCCCTTTAAAATTTATTTTATTGAACTGTTACACTTTTTAATCATTCTTTTTATCAAACAAGTTACATCATTTTAATAATATGATATACTTTATTGTGTATTTATATTTTATTATATCAACAGAGGTTATCAAATGAAGAATAATTATCAAAAAACTGTATATGCCTGTTTTGTAGGCTATATAGTACAAGCCATTATAAATAATTTTGTACCACTACTGTTTATTACTTTTGAAAAAAGCTATCATATTCCAATGAGTCAGATTACTATGCTTATCACCTTTAACTTTGGTATTCAATTATTTGTCGACTTCTTATCAGCTAAATTCGTTGATAAAATAGGATACCGTATATCCGTTGTCCTTGCGCATGTATTTTCAGCCACAGGCTTAATCTGTCTTGCCATCTTACCTGATTTGCTTCCAAATGCATTTACAGGTCTTTTGATTGCCGTTGTTATATATGCTATTGGAGGTGGATTAATAGAGGTACTTATAAGCCCAATTGTAGAAAGCTGTCCAACAGATCACAAAGAAAAAACCATGAGTCTGCTTCATTCCTTCTATTGCTGGGGACATGTCGGAGTAGTCTTAATCTCTACAATTTTCTTTAAAATAGCAGGAATTGAAAACTGGAAGATACTTGCTGTCATCTGGGCACTTGTTCCAATTATGAACAGTATTGCATTTATTAAAGTCCCTATTGCTTCACTTATAGCAGATGGCGAAACAGGAATGAGAATACGAGATTTGTTTAAGAATAAGCTCTTTTGGATATTAATGCTTATGATGGTATGTGCGGGAGCAAGTGAACAGGGTGTAAGCCAGTGGGCATCTACCTTTGCTGAAAAAGGACTTGGTGTAAATAAAGCTATCGGTGATCTTGCAGGTCCCATGTCATTTGCCATACTGATGGGTACTTCAAGAGCTTTTTATGGTAAATTTGGAGATAAAATTGATCTGGACAAATTTATGGTAGGAAGCAGCATTCTCTGCATATTATCATACCTTTGTATATCACTCTCACCGTCTCCTTTACTCTCACTTATCGGCTGCTCAATCTGTGGATTATCAGTAGGTATAATGTGGCCGGGAAGCTTCAGTAAAGCGGCTAAGTCATTAAAAACAGGTGGAACTGCATTATTTGCCCTTCTTGCACTTGCCGGAGATGTAGGCTGCGGTGGAGGTCCCACATTTGTAGGCTTCATATCCGGACTTGCTTCAGATGACTTAAAAAAAGGTATATTAGCCGGAACTATCTTTCCTGTTTTACTTATTTTAGGTATTTTACTTCTAAAAAATGAAAATAATAAGACAAAAGAATCCTAAACTGTATTTACGCCTTTGTTTTATTTTTATGCACTTTAACAAGAAAGGTATGATGATTATATGGTAGAACATCCTATCAGGCCAGTATTTGATAAGACCTCAAATATACTAATATTAGGCAGTTTTCCTTCAGTAAAATCAAGAGAAGCAAACTTCTTCTATGGTCATCCTCAAAACCGTTTTTGGAAAGTTTTAGCTGCTGTCTATAATGAAAAACTACCGGAATCTACAGATGAGAAAAAGGTCTTTTTACTAAAAAATCATATAGCCGTCTGGGATGTAATAAAATCCTGTGATATTGAAGGTTCTTCTGACAGCAGTATTAAAAATGTTGTTCCAAATAATCTAAGCGAACTCTTAAATCAGGCTCAGATAAAAAATATCTATGTAAATGGAAAAAAAGCCGAACAGCTTTATAAGAAATATATAGAAAAGACAATAAATAAAAAGGCAATATGCCTTCCATCTACAAGCCCTGCCAATGCAGCCTGGACTCTTGAAAAACTTATAGATGCATGGAAAGAAAAACTTGTTTCCATATAAAAAAATCGGATGCAAAAGGAAATTGCCCTGCGCATCCGATTTTAAAGAACTCGGGTTTTCATTCTGAAAACACCTCGCAAAATAGTGGTCGTGAATAGTTTCCAAATTTTAAATTTCAGTAGGAAAATTAACATGTCCCTGAAGCCATACAACTCCTTTAAATCTTCTTCCTACAGCAGGTTCACCATATAAATCCTCTTTATTTATACAAACCTCAAGTGTAAGCTCATTGCATTCCAAAGTCATAAAGAAAACCTCTTCACCACTTATCCTGTTTTTATCTGAATGGACATCTGTTATTTCTCCCAAAATGGAATACTGATCACATTCAACTCCATATGGCATAAAATAAGTGTCGACCAGACTAAAAACATCTTCCTTATGAATCTTACGCGATATTGTAGTATATGTATCCATATCCTCCAATGTAAGACTCTCTATTGCCTCCTCATCACCCATTCTTGCCTGGGCAAGAAGCTGATTACGTTCACTGGTTGCCTTTTTAATGCGCCTTTTTTCTTTTTCATTTTTTATAATTGGCATCATTATCTTTCCATCGACTGACAATGCACTTAAAATAAGTGTAGTACCCTTTACAGGCAAAAGATTTAAAGCGTTCAGTTTTTTATAGGGGACAATATTCTGCATATAGAATATAAGTGAAACTCCAACTTTAATATCATCACAAACACCTGCATAAGATTCTTTTTCTGCATGACGTTCTATGATAATATCTTCATTCGAACTTATATTATTTCCTCTTAAATAAGGAAAATAGTATTCATACAAAAATGTATTATCCATGCTAAACTGTCCTCTGACGCATATGCCTGCACCATGGACAAAATCAAGATACAATTCTGCATAAATCCTCTCTTCCTTGTCCAAAGCTATGGCTTTTGATGATTCATATTCACTTTTTTTATCACTTTTCATTATAGTGTTTTCAATCACTTCATTGATAAGTGCCTGCAGTTCATCTCTTTTTTTAACACTGCCAAAACCTATAGCTCTTAAATATCTATGCACTTAAATCATGCCTTTCTAATCTCAGTTTTTCCACCCATATATGGCTGTAAAGCAACTGGAATCTTAACTGATCCATCTGCCTGAAGATTGTTCTCAAGGAAAGCAATCAACATTCTAGGTGGAGCTACTACTGTATTGTTTAATGTGTGTGCAAAATATTTTCCGTTTTCAGAATTTACTCTTATCTTAAGTCTTCTTGCCTGAGCATCTCCTAAGTTAGAGCAGCTTCCAACTTCAAAATATTTCTTCTGTCTTGGTGACCATGCTTCTACATCAATTGATTTTACCTTGAGATCTGCAAGGTCTCCTGAACAACACTCAAGAGTACGAACAGGAATATCAAGACTTCGAAATAAATCAACTGTATTCTGCCATAATTTATCAAACCACATTGGTGATTCTTCCGGCTTACACACAACTACCATTTCCTGCTTCTCAAACTGATGTATTCTGTAAACACCTCGCTCCTCAAGACCATGTGCACCTTTTTCCTTTCTAAAGCAAGGAGAATAGCTTGTAAGAGTCTTTGGAAGCTCTGCTTCAGGAATAATTGTATCAATGAATTTTCCAATCATTGAGTGTTCACTTGTACCAATAAGGTATAAATCTTCACCCTCTATCTTGTACATCATAGCTTCCATTTCATCAAAGCTCATTACACCTGTAACCACATTACTTCTTATCATAAAAGGTGGTATACAGTAAGTAAATCCTCTATCGATCATGAAATCTCGCGCATAAGAAATTACTGCTGAATGAAGTCTTGCAATATCACCCATAAGATAATAAAAACCATTACCTGCTACTTTTCTTGCACTGTCGAGGTCAATTCCATCAAGACTCTCCATTATATCTGTATGATATGGAATTTCAAATTCAGGTACAACGGGATCACCATATTTTTGGATTTCAACATTTTCCTCATCATTTTTTCCAATAGGTACGCTTGGGTCAATAATATTTGGAATAGTCATCATTATCTTTATTACTTTTTCATTTAATTCTTTTTCTTTTTCAGCTAACTCTTCTAATTTTGCAGCCTGTGCACCTACCTGCTTTTTGACCTCTTCTGCCTCGTCCTTCTTACCCTGACCCATTAAAGCACCAATCTGCTTAGAAAGCTTATTTCTTTCTGCTCTTAAATTATCAGCTTCCTGCTGAGTTTTTCGTGCCTCTGCGTCTAATTCAATTACTTCATCAACAAGTGGAAGCTTATGATCCTGAAATTTCTTTTTGATGTTTTCCTTTACAACGTCTGGATTTTCTCTTAAAAATTTGATATCTATCATTTTAATCTCCTTCTGTCGCTTTTGCGACTACAATTAATTTATTTAATTACTTCCTGAATTACTACTGATGTATCCTTTATCAAATCAATTACCTTTTCACCATTAATAGCCTGTCCATATACATCCGATATTACTCTTAACACAGGTCTTTCAGGGAAATGGCTATTCTGTCTCATAACAATTGCTGTTTCACCCTTGTTAGTTCTTACCTTTGAACCTACCGGATATACAGCTATGAGTGAAAGAAAATTCTTTACTATATCACGATCAAACCATATTCCACTATAATTTCTTATTGTATTTATAGCTTCATGAACTCTTACTTTCGCTTTTCCTATTCCACAGATAAGTTCATCAAACTCATCACATATTCCTACTATCTGTGATGACCTTGAACATTTTTTTGTTCCTAACGGATAACCTGAACCATCTTTTCGCTCATGATGAGCAAGTACAATATCCTTTGCCTCTTTGGAAATCCATTGTTCGTTTTTCAATGCAGTATATCCATAAATGGGGTGTTTTTTATATTCATCCTGATCCTTTGTCGGCAAAAGATTTATATCCTGATCTTCATACTTAACCACCAGATATCTCAATCCAATATCATGTATCAAGGAAGCTTCACTTATGTCATATACCTCTTTCTCCGTCATTCCCATTTTTAATGCTATTAATGTAGCTATTGTACACACCTCTATCGAATGATCATATATATCTGCATTTCTTTCTTTTACATCATATACTCTTTCTACCACTACATCTTCTTCCAGAATATCTGTAATTATTTTTTCTGCTGTATCGGCAATTTTTTTAAGTCCATCTGTTCTTTGATAAACATGTAGCTCCAGAATATCTTTTATTCTGCTCTTAACCTGTTGTTCTACATCAGATTTAAGAATTTTTATTTCTTCCAAAGGAATTTTTAAGTCCGGTTTTGAAATAGGAACATCTGTTTCTATTGTTTGTTCTTTTTCAGCATCATTGAGTATTGAATCAACTAACGACTGCTGTGGTATATTTATACTATCAAAGTCTATTTCTTTATTTATCTGATCCTTTTGGGCCTTATCAAGCATTGAATCAACTAATGACTGCTGTGGCTTGTTAATACTGTCAAAATCTATTTCTTTCTTTATCTGATCCTTTTGGGCCTTATCAAGCATTGAATCAACTAATGACTGCTGTGGTGTATTAATACTGTCAAAGTCTATTTCTTTATTTGGTTCATCTAATAAAATATTTTCTTCATCAATCTGTAATAACTCATCAGGTACTGTTATTTCATCAAATTCCAATTCTATATCATTAGTGATATCATCTGAATAATCTTCCTCAATATATACTGTAAATATATCAAGTTCTCTAAGTTTTTCAATATACTGCTCTTTTATCTCTGTTCCCTTGCCAAGTACGACTGTATAGTCCTCAAGCAATACATCACTTGCAAGTATATCTCCCTCTTTTAAATCCTCTACTGTAACTAATTTCATATGCTATCTTCTCCCCTTATTCGGTCTCAGAGCTTGCCACTTCACCCATTGCTCTCTCAACTGCCACCTTTTCTTCATTGCTCAATGCAATTTGCGAATCTCCATTTATTATTCTCTTTGTATATGAATAACATCCTTCTGAACTGTGTACAGAATTAATTATAAATCCATCATTATTTTCATCCAGCAAAGTGATGGCAAAACTTAACTTTCCACCCATCTCTTTAAATGCATCATATTTTACAAGACCAATTTTTTGGAATGATTTCTTATTTTTTTCAAATAATTCTTTAATCAACTCGCTGTTAGTATCTACATGCTCTTTAATATACTGATTATCTTCATACAATTTTACTATATCATCTTCAAGACTCTTTCCATCTTTGCCCTGCATAAATTTTTTATATTTTTTCTTGAAATTTGCAATTTGAATAAAAGAAATTATTATCAATAATAACAATAATACATTTACTCCAATAAGGGCTAAAAATATTATTCCAATATCAATATTTCCTAATCCTAAATTGTTTAATATACTGCTGTTCATTTTTGTCTTATTTTCTCCCCTGGCGTATTTTATTTATAATAACTATTCAGCTGTCCATGATGATAAAAATTCAATTAATTTATCCAGATCATCGTTTGAATAATATTCAATCTCAATTCTGCCTGACCCATTCTTTCCCTTTGAATTAATTTCAACCTTTCTGCTCATCTTCTCTTTCAATTTATTTTCAATGTCTTGATAAATATATTTTAAACTTTCAGGCATATCTTCTTTCTTACTTTTTACTTCTGCCGGCTTTAAAATATTTTTTACAAGCTTTTCAACTTCTCTTACACTAAGTTTTTCATCAAATACTTTTTGGGCAATTTGTATTTGCATTTCCTTATCCTCTATGGGAATCAGGGCTCTCGCATGACCTGTCGAAAGCATATCGTCAATTATCATTTGCTGGACAGTATCACAAAGCTTTAATAATCTCATACTGTTTGTAACTGCTGTTCTACTCTTTGATACTCTTTCAGCTACTTCGTCCTGCTTAAGATTAAACTCTTCAAGAAGACGCTTATATGCAAGTGCCTCTTCAATTGGATTAAGGTCTTCTCTTTGTATATTTTCAATAAGCGATATTTCTACTATTTCCTGCGTAGTATAGTTCTTGATTATTACAGGTATTTCCTTGAGCCCGGCAAGCTTTGCAGCTCTCCATCTTCTCTCTCCTGCTATTATTTCATAATAATCTTTTCTATCCTGCACAAGAATCGGTTGAAGCAGACCAAATTGTTTAATTGAATCTGCAAGTTCCTGCAATGCATCCTCATCAAAATTTTTTCTAGGCTGCTCCCTGTTTGGTTCAACTTTTGTAATCTTGACCATTGTTTCAGCATTTGTCATTTTATTGCTTTCAGCACTAATCGGCTTTTTTGTTTCTGCCGGAATAAGAATATCTAATCCCTTTGCTAATCCTCCTCTTGCTGCCATTTCTTCCTCCTAATTTCTATTGCATACTCTCATTTCTTTTTTCTACTCATTACCTCATTTGCAAGTTCCATATAACTTACAGCACCAGCTGATTTTGGATCATACAAATTAATTGGTTTACCATAACTTGGTGCTTCTGCAAGTCTGATATTCCTCGGAATAAGTGTATTATATACTTTTTCATCTAAATAGCTTTTTACATTTTGTACGACTTGAGCAGATAAGTTTGTTCTGGAATCATACATTGTAAATACAACACCCTCCATTTCCAATTCAGGATTTAATCTCTCTTTAATTAAATTTACTGAATGAATAAGCTGGCTCAATCCTTCAAGAGCATAATATTCACATTGAATTGGTACAATTACAGAAGTAGCTGTAGTCATTGCATTTATAGTAAGTAAATTTAATGAAGGAGGACAATCAATAATAATATAATCGTATTTATCCTTTATATAATCTACTTCATTTTTTAGTATAAATTCCTTCTTTTGTACTCCAATTAATTCTATTTCAGCAGCAGCTAAATTCACATTTGATGGAAGAATAGATAATTTTGGAATTATATCTTTTATTATACAATCATGTATTGAACAATCGCCTAATATTAATTCATATATTGTATTCTCAAGTTCATTTTTTTCTATACCAAATCCACTTGTAGTATTTCCCTGCGGATCTATATCTATAACAAGAACTTTTTTACCTTTTGCTGCAATACATGCGGATAAATTAATTGATGTTGTAGTCTTACCTACTCCACCTTTTTGATTTGCAATTGCTATAATCTTTCCCATTTATCTATCCTTTCTCTTTCATAAAATGTTTCACGTGAAACATTTTATATTACATTTTTTGTGACCAATCCGTTATTTCATAGCTACAAAAAAATCCATACAAATCAATTTATACAATTGACTTGTTACTTGTTAATATACATTTTTCCAGTAAAATATTTTTTAATTAACTAACTGCTACTCATTCACATTTTCTTATTACATAAAAAATACATGACATGCTGACTTTGCACCTCATTTAATTTTGTATAAAACACATTTTTTAATTTAGAAATACTTACCAAAATTATGTACTAAATTATTTATAATTATTATATCACTTATTCTGCTAATTATCTATATATATTTTAAAAATGTTTCACGTGAAACATTTTTAAAATATATAATTTGGGTATATTTTGAGCTTAACTAAACGTTATTGTTTTTGATCCTAATCCTATAACATTAAAAGACAGATAGTTGCAAATAATTTACCTCCATCTGTCTTCAAATATTTATTCGTTAATACTTATAATTCCATTTCTAATACTGAATACCGCAGCCTGAGTCCTGTCTGTACATCCAATCTTCTTAAAAATGCTTGATAAATGATTCTTTACAGTACGCTCGGTAATATCCAGTTTAGTACCTATCTCCTTATTAAAATATCCTAATGCACAAAGCTTTAATACTTCAAGTTCTCGATCAGATAGAAGTTCAATCTTCTCCTTATCCATATCTCTGGCAATTAACTTAGAATTCAAAATTGGAATAAGACTCGGCTGAATAAAAGTTTCTCCCTCATATACACAATATACAGCTCTAATCAATTCACTTGAATCAGAATCCTTTAAAATATATCCATCTATTCCAAGGTCAACTGCCCTTAATAAATAATCCACTTCATTATGTACTGTTAATATTAAAGTTTTAGGATGAACCTTTTTGCGATTAAGTAACTGCAGCGTTTCCAATCCATCCATAACCGGCATATTAATATCCAATAGGATAATATCAGGACTAACACTCCTTAATTTTGAAAAACAATCTTTTCCATTATCTGCATCAGCAATAACTTTAATATTTTCATCTGTTTCAAGAAGTCTTTTTAATCCTTCACGTATCATTTTATGATCATCAACAATCATAACATTAATCATAAACTTTTTTCCTTCCCTATATATAATTTTGTATCATTTATCAAATGGGAATACTAATAGTAAACTCTGTTCCCTTATTATTTGTTGTCATAGAAAAATTACCGGACAAAAGATTTATTCTTTCTTGTACAAACTGAAGTCCAAAATGATTTTCCTTATTAAAGTCGATAATTCCTATTCCATCATCCTTAACAATTACACATATCTCATTATCAGCTTTAATCACATTCACCCATAAATTATTGGCTTTAGAATGTTTAATAACATTCTTTGTAAGCTCATTAATTATTCTGTAAATAGTTATTGCCGTAACTCCATCTGAAGTATCCAAATCATCAATATCAAAATACACATTAATATTAAAAGCATTTAATTCGTCATAAAGCTTATTAATAGATGAATTCCATCCAAGATCATCAAAAGACATAGGACGAAGATTATAAATAGTATCTCTGATACCATCAATAATTTTTCTAATATTCTTTCTTGCTGATATAAGCTCAAGCTTAGCCTGTGCAGGGTCTTTATCAAAGTATATCAATGATAACTCGAGTTGTTGCAACAAATATACCAATTCCTGAACAGTAGTATCATGAAGATCTTCAGCTATTCTTCTTCTCTCACATTCTTGCAAGAGTAAAAAGTCTTTATTCTTATCCAAATAATCATACCCTCTCACTAAAAAAGTGTCAAATACTATTTTTTATTTTATAACTAATGTAATTTATTATTTTATATATTAATAACATATATTATTTAAACAATATGTTATTAATAACGTATGTATTGTTATAAATATATTACTTTAATGGTTCCTTTGATGGTAAACCAGCTTTTCTGGGAAATTTTTTTGGGGTTACAGATGTTTTTTTAATAACAAATAAATTTCTAAAAATATCCGATTCCGGAAGAATAAATTCCACCTGCTTTGATATTTCACCACCAAGAATAGTAATCGCATTACCTGATTGTTCAATTTCATCTGCTATTTTTTCAGATTTGTATGAAATAAAATATCCATTGTTTTTTACATAAGGAATACAGTATTCGGATAAAGTAGAAATATTTGCCACTGCTCTTGATACACAAATATCAAATTTCTCTCTTAAAAGATTCGGTTTTGCATAATCTTCAGCACGACCATGTATTGCTTCAATATCTCTTAAATCCAACTGACTGATAACTTCATTCAAGAACTTTATTCTTTTTCCAAGTGAATCCAACATTGTTATCTTTAAATTTGGAAAAACTATCTTAAGTGGAATAGATGGAAATCCTGCTCCTGTCCCTATATCAATAACAGTATACTTTTTATCCGCTATATCACTTACTGCTTTACATAGTGAAACACTATCTATAAAATGCTTAACACAGACTTCATTAAAATCTGTTATAGCAGTAAGATTCATAAAACTATTCCATTCAACCAATAGTTCATAATACTTTATAAATTTAGAATATTGCTCCTTTGAAAGTTCAAGTCCAAATGAACTAAAACCTGATTTCAATATACTAAGATCATATTTTGATTCTATATTCAATACTACTAACCGTACCTTTCTAAAAACTATTTTTATCATATAACTGCAAAACAGTTAACAATTACTTTTTATTGCTATTATAATGTTCAAGGTATACAAGTAAAACTGATATATCTGCTGGTGAAACTCCACTTATTCTTGAAGCCTGACCAACATTAACCGGCTTAAATTTTATAAGCTTTTGTCTTGCTTCAAGTCTCAGATTTGTAATATCATCATAATTAATATCATATGGTATTTTTTTCTTTTCCATTTTTTTGTACTGCTCAACCTGCTTAAGCTGACGCTTAATATATCCATCATATTTGATATTTATATTAACCTGTTCAATAATATCATCAGATAACACCTGTCTTTCTTTATCAAGCTCTGCTATTGCTTCATAAGAAAGCTCCGGGCGACTGATAAGCTCTGCCAAAGAAGCAGCAGTCTTTAATGGTGTACTGCCTTTACTCTCAAGAAACTCACTAATTTCTTTTCCAGCTCCCACTTTGATATTTGAAAGCCTTTCGATTTCATCTGCTATTAATTGTTCTTTTTTAACAACATAATCATATTGTTCTTTTGTTATAAGTCCTGCTTCATATCCAATTTTTCTTAATCTGAGATCTGCATTATCCTGACGAAGTAACAATCTGTATTCAGCTCTTGAGGTCATCATTCTATATGGTTCAAAACTTTCCTTAGTTACAAGGTCATCAATAAGAACTCCAATATATGCCTGAGATCTATCTAATATCACCTGTTCTTTATTTTGAATTGAAAGACCGGCATTCATTCCGGCTATAAGTCCCTGTGCTGCAGCCTCTTCATATCCACTACTTCCATTAAACTGTCCTCCACTGAACAATCCCTTTATATCCTTGAATTCAAGAGTTGGATATAACTGCATTGGATTGATACAGTCATATTCAATAGCATATGCATTTTTTACTATTTTACAGTTTTCAAGCCCGGGTACAGTTCTGTACATTGCAAGCTGTACGTCCTCCGGAAGTGATGAACTCATACCACCAACATACATCTCATTTGTATATAATCCTTCCGGCTCAATAAATACCTGATGCCTTTCTTTATCTGCAAACTTAACCACCTTATCTTCAATAGATGGACAATATCTGGGACCCGTTCCCTCAATAATTCCCGCATAGATAGGAGATCTGTCTAAATTTGCTTTTATAATATCATGTGTTTTTGTATTTGTATATGTTAACCAGCAGGAAACCTGATCAATCTGAACATCCTCCGGATTTGTAGAAAATGAAAAAGGTACTACTCTGTCATCTCCACGCTGTTCTTCCATTTTACTAAAATCTATTGATCGCTTATCCATTCTTGCAGGAGTACCTGTCTTAAATCTTCTCATCTCAACACCAAGTGATTTTAATGAATCAGTAAGATAATTAGCCGCCTGAAGTCCATTGGGTCCTGTATGAGTAATTGCCTCTCCGCATAAGCATCTTGCCTTCAGATATGTACCTGTACAAAGTACAACTGCTTTTGCCTCATAAATAGCACCTGTATATGTTTTCACACCCTTAATAACCTGAGTAGCAAGACCCTCCGGTTTTTCTAATTTTTCAGCAATAAGCTCAACTACTTCTGCCTGCTTAATAGTAAGATGCTCCTGATTTTCAAGAACCTGTCTCATTGCTCTTGAATATTCAGCCTTATCAGCCTGTGCCCTCAAAGAATGAACAGCCGGTCCCTTTGAAATATTTAACATTTTTGACTGAATAAATGTTTTATCAATGTTTTTTCCCATTTCGCCGCCAAGTGCATCAAGTTCTCTTACCAAATGTCCCTTTGAAGAACCTCCGACATTAGGATTGCAAGGCATAAGTGCAATACTGTCAACACTTACAGTAAAAATAACTGTTTCAAGTCCCATTCTTGCACAAGCAAGTGCTGCCTCACAGCCTGCATGCCCTGCACCAACTACACACACATCAACTTTTTCCCTTATTTCAGGCATTTCTTTCTCCTCCATATGAACAATGTAATCTCGGAATCTTATTATTTACCCATACAAAACTTTGAAAATATTTCATTAACCAGATCTTCTCCAACCTCTTCTCCAATAATTCTTCCAAGTGAAGCATATGCACTCATTAAATCTATTGAATAAAAGTCTTCCGGCATATAATCTGCAAGACTGGACAAAACAAGCTGCATACTATCATAAGCTTCAATTAAAGCTTCTTTATGTCTCTGGCTTGTAATATATATCTCATCATTAACTGCAATCTTACCGTTAAAAAACATATTTTTTATCGAAAGTTCAAACTCATCAATTCCTATATTTTCTTTTGTAGATGTCTTAATAACAGTAATGTCCTTTTTATCATAAGCTTCTATTACATTACTAAATACTTCATAAATATCTTCTTGCGAAACCTTTGAATCCAAATCAGTTTTATTTAATAAAACAATTATTTTCTTCTCAGCAATCAGTTTTATTATCTCTTCATCATTTTCATCAAGTGGAACAGATGAATCAACTACATAAATAACAAGGTCTGCATTTCCTGCATATTTTCTTGCTTTTTCAACACCAATTTTCTCAACTTCATCACTTGTATCCCTTATTCCGGCAGTATCAATTATATTAAGTCCCACTCCATGAAGCTTAATTGATTCTTCAAGTACATCTCGTGTTGTGCCTGCAACACTTGTCACTATAGCCTTATCTTCACCAACTAAAACATTTAATAATGAAGATTTTCCAGCATTTGGTTTTCCAACTATTACTGTATTTATACCATCTTTTAACATTTTTCCATTATCAGCACTATCAATCAGCTTCTTAAGCTCTGCACTTATTAAAAGAGATTTTTGTTCTAATTTATCATGATATCCATCAAGACTAATATGTTCAGGATCATCAAGTGCTGATTCTATAAATGCTATCTCATATAAGATATCTTCACGAAGAGACTTTACTTTATCTGAAACAGCACCCTTTAACTGATTTATGGATGATTTAAGTGCAAACTCATTTTTTGAATGTATTATATCCATTACTGCTTCTGCTTTTGACAAATCTATTCTTCCATTTAAAAAAGCTCTCTTAGTAAATTCGCCCGGCTCTGCCAGTCTGCATCCATTTTTAAGAACAGTTTCCAAAATTCTGTTCATTACCAGAATACCACCATGACAATCTATCTCAACAGTGTCTTCTTTAGTATAAGTATTTGGACTCTTCATCACTGCAACCATTACTTCATCAATAAGTTCATTGTTAGACGCATCTACAATAAAACCATAATTTATAGTATGGCTTTTTACATCTTTCAGTCTTTTGTTATTTTTTTTTGAACGGTAAATCTTATCTGCTATATCAATGGCCTCATCACCGCTTATCCTAATTATTCCAATTCCGGAATCGCTTACTGCTGTTGCAATTGCAGCAATTGTATCAGTTTTCATATAATTTAAACCTCCATGTTCGTCCTGTTCTGAACATTTATACCCATACTTGTTTAATTATATCATTATGAATAATCAATGTCTATGAATAGAGAAAAAACGGATGCTCAGGCATCCGTTCTTTCTCTATTTCTTTAATGTTATAACTACTCTTCTAAATGGTTCTTCACCTTCACTGTGGGTAGTAACATATTTATCATTTTGAAGTGCAGCATGAATAATTCTTCTTTCATAAGGATTCATTGGCTCTAATGAAACCGGTCTTTTAGTTCTCTTTACCTTATATGAAATGTTTTTTGCAAGATTTTCGAGTGTTTCCTTACGACGCTGTCTGTAATTTTCAGTATCAACCTTTACTCTTATATATTCACCTGTTCCTTTGTTTACTACTAAAGAAATAAGGTACTGTAACGAATCAAGAGTCTGTCCTCTTTTTCCAATAAGAACACCCATCTCATCTCCACTAAAATCTACATCCAGTGACTTTAATGAATCATTATATGATATTTTTATATCTACTTTTAAATTCATTGCAGCAAATACATCTTCAAGAAATTTTCTTGCTATATCTTCTACGCTCTGCTCTTCTCTGACACTCTCAGGAGTTGTTGCAATTTCTACTGCTTCTTCAACACTCACTACTTCTTCTTTTACTCGTGCCCTGATAATTGCAGGTTTTGAATTAAACCCAAGAAAACCTGTACTTCCTTCACTTATAACCTCATATTCAAGCTTATCACTTGTTATCTCAAAATGAGTGCAGGCAGCTGTAATAGCATTACCTTTTGTTTTACCTGTAAATTCCATGTATTCCATTTTTGTGTCCCCCTATATAAAACTATAATACATTATTATTTATTATTTTTTTCATTATACTGCTTAACCATATTAGCCTTTGCTGCAAGACTTCCCGGCTTTGCATTACTATTATAATATTCTGTTGAATCCTTTAATGCTGCAACTCTCTTCTTCTCACGTAAAGCAACATCTTCAGAAGAAGCTTTTGAATTAATATTTCTTGTATTCATCCTTGCTGCATTATTAAGCTTTGTCGGATCCACTCCCTGCTTTTTGAGAGTCTCATTATATTTCTCAATATTCTTTGCTATTTCAGCATCAATATCAATACTATCAATATGCTTGTTAATAATTATCTGCTGAATACTTCTTACTACTGCACCTATTACCCAGTAAAGTCCCATACCTGCAGGAAGAGTAAGACAGAACCATGCTGACATAATAGGCATTATTGTATTCATTGTTTTCATGGACTGCTGCATTGCTGCTGCTGTATCATTCTGTGGTTCTTTTCTCTTTGTATTATCATCAGGAGTACTTGCCTGAGGCATAAGCTTGTAGTTTATCCACTGTGTAACTGCTGCAAGTACAGGTATCGCAACCGCACCAATAAGTAATAAATAATTACCTGCATCTAAAGCAGCTTTCATAGTGTCCATTGGAGAATTACCAATATTAAGACCTAAGAAGTTATTATAAGCATCAATAAGTCCTGCCTGTGTTCCATTTGAAAGAATAAGCTTTCCATTAATTGTAAGATCTGCAAGACCAAATTTCTCAGAAATCTCAGCAAAATCTGTAGTAGACATTTTATTAAGTACATCAATTACAGCATTTCTGGTATTTCCTTCAATATCAAAGTTTTTAATATACATAGCAGCTGCCTGCATACCTTTAATATATTCAACACCACCTGCTGATGCAATAATCTTGTCTGCAAGTACACCAAAGGCCTCTCCAAGCTTTGTAACATATGCCGGCATAGAATATATAACCCTGTAAAGAGCTAATAAAATAGGCATCTGAATCAATAACTGAACACAGCTTCCTGATGGAGATACTCCATATTTTGCGTAAACAGCCTTTGTCTCAGCGTTCATATCCATCATGGACTGCTGATCCTGTTTTCCTTTATATTTTGCCTGAATTGCCTGAATCTCAGGATTCATTCTTGCTGAAAGCTTTGAAAATTTCTGCTGCTTAATTGTAAGTGGCATAAGCAAAAGATATATTACTATAGTAAATAAAATAATTGCTAAACCTATATTTGGAATACCTATTAAGTTAAGAAACTCAAAAATAACATTCATTATTATTCCAAGTAACTGAACTACATATTTAAATATAGGTGTTGAATTCTGTGTAAGTAATAACAAATCCATTTAACTCCTCCTGATAAATAACCCATCATTTATACCTTTTTTTCATTTTTGGGGGTGGATCATATCCACCTTTTGAAAAAGGATTGCACCGCAAAATTCTCCACAATGCAAGTAAACCGCCTCTAACAGCACCAAATTCCCTTACAACTTCCAATCCATACTGTGAGCACGATGGAAAATAAGGACATTTAGTAGATTTTAGCGGTGAAAGATATTTTCTGTAAAATAAAATTAAATTTATAAAAAGCTTTTTTAGCATACCTTTTCCTAATTTATATCAAATCTGCATCAAATAACTTCTATTAAATTTCCATATCTATTAATCTGACTTTTTTATTCTGTGAAGCTTGGTCAAATGCATAAATGCACTCTCAATCTCTTTATAGCCTGCATCTTTTGCATTCACTCTTGCGACGACTACAATGTCTAAACCACTATTAAACACATCCTCATGTAGTCTGTAACTTTCTCTTACTAATCTTGTAATATGATGTCTTACAACACTATTTCCAACCTTTTTACTAACGGACATACCAAGTCTGTTCTTATCAAGTCCATTTTCCAATACATACATCACTAAATATCTGTTAGCTAAGCTTTTACCCCTAGTATAAACATTTTTAAAATCTCTGTTACTTTTTAATGATTCCGAATACTTATACTTCATCATTAACCTCATATTTTAATTTCCAGTGCAAAAAGACCACTTTATATTTATTAATTGAAAAAGTCGCCTTATGACACTATAACTTTGTAAAACTAGAAAAATAGGTCACACTTAAATGTGACCTATAAATTATGCAGATAACTTCTTTCTACCTTTAGCACGTCTTGCAGCTAAAACTTTTCTTCCGCCTGGAGTACTCATTCTGGCTCTGAATCCGTGAACTTTATTTCTCTGTCTGTTCTTTGGCTGAAATGTCATTTTCATGTAAGAAACACCTCCTTATTATCCTTTTATCAATATCAAAGATGATATGCGTGACGTAATCAATAACTTGAAAATGCTTATGAATTAGAAGCATTTTTCAAAATATCTCTGTATCAGAAAATATCATAACGATTATATAAGAAAGATTTCATCAAGTCAAGGAAAATCAATGCATTTTTTTGATAAAACTCTATTTTTGTTAATATTTTTTTTTAACAAATTCTCAATTTCACTTGCTATCCACACAAAATTTTAATAAATCCACATCGAACATAAGTTATCCACAAATTGTTTATAACTTGTGGATATCTAGTGAAACTACTGTAGAAAACTATTTTTGAATTTACTCTAAACCTTTAATATTCAATGTGGATTATGTATATAATTATTCACATTTTTATCCACATCTATGTGTATATCTATTTTTTTTGGCTTCTTTTAATGTGGATTTCCACACAGTCTTTATAACTTTATCCACCTTATCAACATTATTTTGGTTATAATCCATTTTTATTTAAATTTTATACACATTTTACATCCAAAAATTGTTTTTATTGTTTGATTTTTTCGTCTATTTGGTTTACTATTAATACTAGGGATAAAATTCCCATAACAATATACAAACAAATGAATGTGGATAATTTTACGCCATGTTTATTTTGATTGCAAAAAACAGAGGTATGGCATGAACGAGATAAAAGATAGATGGGATGAAATTAAAGAAATAATCAGGCTTGAATATGAACTTACTGATATTTTATTTGATACCTGGGTAGCTCCACTTAACTTTTATAAAGTAGAAGGAAATGTAGTTACTATTATGGTACCGGCAGACAAAGCTAACCTTATAAAATATATACAGAATAAATATATGTTGTATTTTCAGGTAACAATCTCTCAGCTTATGAATGCAAATTATGAAATTGCATTTATATCAGCTTCTGAAGAAACCGAACCTACAGAAACATTACCTGAAAAACCCAGCATTAACAATTTGAATTATGAAAATGCCAACCTTAATAAAAAATACAAATTTGATACATTTGTAGTCGGCAGCAATAATAAATTTGCCCATTCTGCTGCTCTTGCGGTCGCTGAATCTCCCGGAAATACATATAACCCTCTTTATTTGTATGGAGGTGCAGGACTTGGAAAGACACATCTTATGCATTCAATAGGACATTTTGTGCTTGAGCAGAACCAGAACATGAAGGTACTTTATGTTACTTCTGAACAGTTTACTAATGAAGTTATTGAATCTATCAGAAGTGGTAATGCTGCGGCAATGACAAAGCTTAGAGATAAATACAGAACTGTTGATGTTCTTTTGATAGATGACGTTCAATTTATAATAGGAAAGGAATCAACTCAGGAAGAATTCTTCCACACCTTTAATGTGCTGCATTCTTCCGGAAAACAAATCATTTTATCTTCTGATAAGCCTCCTAAGGAAATGGAGACTTTGGATGAACGTTTCCGCTCCAGATTTGAGTGGGGACTTATCGCAGATATTCAGCCACCGGATTATGAGACACGAATGGCTATTTTGCGCAAAAATGCAGAAACCTACGATAAAGAAATTGATGATGAAATAATCCAGTATATAGCTACTAATATTAAATCAAACATCAGAGAGCTTGAAGGTGCCCTTAATAAGGTAATTGCTAAATCGCGCCTTGATAAAAAAGAGCTTACTATTTCGTTAGCAGAAGACGCTTTAAAAGACGTTATTTATCCAAATAAAATGCGTGAAATAACTACTGATCTTATTATGGATGTAGTTTGTGACCACTATAATCTCACAAAGGAAGCAATGGTATCTAAAAAACGTAATCAGGAATATGTTCTTCCACGTCAGATATTTATGTACCTTTGCAGAGAGCTTCTTGGCATAACACACCAGAATATAGCTGCTATTCTTGGTAAAAAAGATCACACGACAATAATGCATGGTGTGAAAAGTATTGAGGATAAGCTGCAAAATGATGTGGATTTAAATAATAAGATTGATACTATCAAAAAGAAGATTTCTCCTAACTAAAAAAGTATTGTGTATTACTTTTAAATTATCCGGCTCAGTTTTTATAGTTATCCACAAAAAAACAATTGTGGAAAACCTTTAAAATATCAGCAAAAACAAAGTTATTCACAATTCCACAGCTATTAATACTAATACTGTTAAATTTTATATATTTATATATTTTTTTAACGCATGCGCGTATTTCGGAAATTGATGTTTTTATTATACTTTTGTCGAAGGGAGTTATACACATGAAGTTAATATGTTCAAAATCAAATCTTCTTAATGGAGTTAATATTGTTTCAAAAGCAGTACCAAGTAAAACTACTATGTCTATATTAGAATGTATTCTTATTGATGCTACTAAAGGACAGATAAAACTTACTGCAAATGATATGGAATTGGGTATTGAAACAATTATCGAAGGTGAGATTGTAGAAAAAGGAATCATAGCACTTGATGCAAAGATTTTTGCTGATATTGTAAGAAAGCTTCCTGATAATGATATTGTTATTGAGTCAGAATCAAATTACAAAACTACTATTACCTGTGAAAAGGCAAAATTCAGCATTGTAGGAAAATCAGGAGAGGATTTTTCGTATCTTCCACTAATTGAAAGAGATTCATTTATCACAATTTCACAGTTTACACTTAAAGAAATGATAAGACAGACTATATTTTCTGTATCAGACAGTGGAACTAATAAGATTCTTACAGGTGAATTATTTGAGATAAAGAAAGATATTTTAAAAATAGTATCATCGGATGGGCTTAGAATATCTCTTAGAAAGATAATTCTTAAAGAGGAATATCCTGACAGAAAGGTAATTGTACCGGGAAAGACTCTTCAGGAAGTAAGTAAAATATTACCTGGTGATGCTGATAAAGAGGTTAATATATTCTTTACCAATAAGCATATTTTGTTTGAGTTTGATACTACTACGGTAGTTTCCAGACTTATTGAAGGAGATTACCTGAAGATTGATAATATTCTTTCAGCTGATTATGAAACAAAGGTAAAATTAAATAAAAAGGAATTTCAGGGGTGTATAGACAGATCTACTCTTTTGGTTAAAGAGGGAGATAAAAAACCAATTATCATAAATGTTATTGATGATAAGATGGAATTAAAAATGAATTCCATCATTGGAACACTTGATGAAGATATAGATATTGTTAAAACAGGTAAGGATATTATGATTGGATTTGATCCAAAATTTCTTATGGATGCACTTAGAGTAATTGACGAGGAAGAAATAGAGATTAAACTCCTTAACTCAAAGGCTCCATGTTTTATCAAAGATGATGAAGAAAATTATGTTTATTTGATCTTACCTGTTACTTTCAGTTCATATAACTAATAAAATTAACTATTCACAACCATTATTGCGTGAGTTGTTTTCAGAATGAAAAACCAAATAAAAAATATAGACAGAAGGTATTGATATATGCAGGAAGTAGTAATTAAAGATGAATTTATTAAGCTTGGACAGGTCTTAAAGCTTGCAGGTCTTGTAGATTCAGGTGTTGAAGCCAAAATTGTAATTCAGGACGGTAAGGTTAAGGTAAATGGAGCTGTTGAGACACAGCGTGGAAAGAAGATCGTAAATAACGACAAAGTAAGCTATAATGGTAATACTTTTGTAGTAAAGCAGGGATAAACTTATATAAAATGATCATAAAATCACTAGAACTTGAAAATTTTAGAAATTATGGCTCACTGTCAATGGAATTTGACAGTGGAACAAATATTTTGTATGGTGACAATGCGCAGGGAAAGACCAATATACTTGAAGCTATATATTTGTCAGCAACTACCAAGTCTCATAAGGGAAGTAAGGACAGGGATATAGTGAATTTTGATGCTGAAGAAGCACATATTCGAACACATGTATATAAAGATGGTCTTGATCACAGAGTAGATATGCATCTTCGTAAAAATAAGACAAAAGGAATAGCTATTGATGGTCAAAAGATAAAAAAAGCAGCAGAGCTTTTAGGTCTGCTCAATGTGGTATTTTTTTCACCTGAGGATCTTTCAATAGTTAAAGATGGACCTGCCCAAAGACGAAGATTTGTAGATATGGAGCTTTGTCAGCTTGACAATTTTTATCTGTATAATCTTAATAACTATAACAAAATAGTAAATCAGAGAAATAAGCTATTAAAGGAACTGTATCATAATCCTCAGCTAAAGGACACGCTCTCTATATGGGATTTACAGCTGGCTTCGTATGGAAGCAAGATAATTGAGAGACGTGAGAGCTTTGTAAATCAGTTAAATGAGATAATTTATGATATTCATTTAAGATTATCAGGCGGTAAAGAAGAATTAAAAGTAATTTATGAGCCGGATGTAAAATTGGAAGATTTTGAGGCAAAGCTTAGTTCTTCACAGGATAGAGATATAAAGTTAAAGCAGACTTGTGTTGGACCACATAGAGATGATTTTTGTTTTATGGTTGGAAATCTTGATATAAGAAAATTTGGTTCACAGGGTCAGCAGAGAACAGCCGCCCTTTCATTAAAGTTGGCTGAGATTGAAATAATTAAAAAAATAACTAATGATACTCCTCTTTTGCTTCTGGATGACGTTTTGTCAGAACTGGACAGTAATAGACAAAATTATTTGCTAAACAGTATAGGCGATATACAAACGATTATAACCTGTACTGGTCTGGAGGAGTTTGTGAATAATCGTTTTGAGATAAATAAAACATTTAAGGTTACGGATGGATGCTGTACGCAGGTTGTATCACGTGAAGTTTTTTATTAGATAATTTAAGGTTAAAATATATAATAGAGCGTGTTATGTTTTGTGGCAGTGATTATGAATGAAGCGGTAGAGTATGGAGGTTAAGTGAAATGAGTGCTGAATACGGAGCAGATCAAATTCAGATACTGGAAGGTCTTGAAGCAGTTAGAAAAAGACCTGGAATGTATATTGGAAGTACTTCATCAAGAGGATTACACCATCTGGTATATGAAATCGTAGATAATGCGGTGGATGAGGCACTTGGTGGATACTGTGATACTATTGATGTGACAATAAATCCGGATAATTCGATCACAGTAATTGATAATGGTCGTGGTATTCCTGTAGGAATCAATCAGAAAGCCGGAATACCGGCAGTTGAAGTGGTATTTACCATTCTTCACGCAGGTGGAAAATTTGGCGGTGGGGGATATAAGGTATCAGGAGGACTTCACGGTGTAGGTGCTTCTGTTGTTAATGCGCTTTCAAATTGGCTTGAAGTAGAGATATGCAGTGAAGGAAAAGTATATAAACAGCGTTATGAGAGAGGACATGTATGCTATCCGCTTAAGGTAGTAGGTGAATGTGAGATTGAAAAAACAGGTACAAAGGTTACGTTCCTTCCGGATGATACAATATTTGAAGACACTGTTTATGATTATGATGTCCTCAAGCAGAGACTTAGGGAAATGGCATTCCTTACAAGAAATCTGAAAATAGTTTTGAGAGATTTAAGACCTGAGGATAAGCCTGTTGAAAAGACTTTTCATTATGAGGGTGGTATAAAGGAATTTGTAAGCTATCTAAATAAGAGCAAGACACCACTTTATGATGAAGTAATGTTTTTTGAGGGAAAAAAGGACAATGTATATGTTGAAGTTGCCATGCAGCATAATGATTCATATACTGAAAGTGCATACAGTTTTGTAAATAATATTAATACTCCTGAAGGTGGTACTCATCTTGCAGGTTTTAGAAATGCCATAACAAAAACATTTAATGATTATGCCAGAAATTTCAAGCTTTTAAAGGATAATGAGCAGAATCTTAGTGGTGATGATATAAGAGAAGGTCTTACTGCTATTGTTTCAATAAAAATCGAAGACCCTCAGTTTGAAGGACAGACTAAGCAAAAGCTTGGAAACAGTGAGGCGAGAGGTGCTGTTGACAGTATTGTAAGTGAACAGCTGACATATTTCCTTGAGCAGAATCCTACAATTGCAAAGCAGATTTGTGAAAAATCAATACTTGCGCAGCGTGCAAGAGAGGCTGCCAGAAAAGCAAGAGACCTTACAAGGCGTAAGACTGCACTTGAAGGAATGGCACTTCCGGGAAAACTTGCTGATTGTTCAGATAAGGATCCAAAGAATTGTGAAATATTTATCGTAGAGGGAGACTCTGCGGGAGGAAGTGCAAAGACGGCAAGAAGCCGTGCTACGCAGGCTATTCTTCCGCTTCGTGGAAAGATTCTTAATGTTGAGAAGGCAAGACTTGACAGAATTTATGGAAATGAAGAAATAAAAGCGATGATTACTGCTTTCGGAACAGGTATTCATGATGATTTTGATATTTCAAAGCTTAGATATCATAAGATAATTATAATGACTGATGCCGACGTTGATGGAGCGCACATTGCTACACTTATGCTGACTTTCCTTTATAGATTTATGCCTGAGCTTATAAAACAGGGACATGTATATCTTGCACAGCCACCTCTTTATAAGCTTGAGAAAAATAAAAAAGTATGGTATGCGTACAGTGATGAAGAACTTGCAAAGATTCTTGATGAAGTTGGAAGAGACCAGAATAATAAGATACAGCGTTATAAAGGACTTGGAGAGATGGATGCTGAGCAGCTTTGGGATACGACAATGGATCCACAAAAACGTGTGTTATTAAAGGTGTCCATGAATGAAGAGGCTGAATCAGAAATAGATCTTACCTTTACTACTCTTATGGGTGATAAGGTAGAACCAAGACGAGAGTTTATAGAGGCAAATGCTAAGTATAGTACAATAGATACCTGATAAAATGAAAAAATTATTTTAGGATTAAAAAAGATTCTTCGGAGTTTTTTGGAAAGGCATGGATTTTGTAGATGAACGATGATATTTTTGATAAAAATGATGAAGCCTACGAAATAGATAAAATGAAAATGGTCGATTTGCAGAAGACTATGGAAAAATCATACATAGACTATGCAATGAGCGTTATAGTTTCAAGAGCTCTTCCTGATGTAAGAGATGGCCTTAAGCCTGTACAGAGGAGAGTTCTCTACTCTATGATAGAATTAAATAACGGACCTGATAAGCCACATCGTAAAAGTGCACGTATTGTCGGTGATACAATGGGTAAATATCACCCTCATGGTGACAGCTCTATTTATGGTGCTTTGGTAAATATGGCTCAGGACTGGTCAACACGTTATCCATTAGTTGATGGACATGGTAATTTTGGTTCTGTTGATGGTGACGGAGCGGCTGCCATGCGATATACTGAGGCAAGACTTAGCAAGATTTCAATGGAGCTGCTTGCTGATATTAATAAAAATACAGTTGATTTTGTTCCAAACTTTGATGAGACTGAAAAAGAGCCAACTGTACTTCCAAGCCGTTATCCTAACCTGCTTGTAAATGGTACTCAGGGTATTGCGGTTGGTATGGCTACTAATATTCCACCTCATAACCTGAGAGAAGTAATAGCTGCGGTTGTAAAAATGATTGATAATCGTGTTATAGAAGACAGAGAAACAGATATAGAAGAGCTTTTACCAATTGTTAAAGGACCTGATTTCCCGACAGGTGGTATTATACTTGGTACAAGAGGTGTTGAAGAGGCTTATCGTACAGGTCGTGGTAAGATAAGAGTGCGTGCTGTGACTAATATTGAGTCGATGCCAAATGGAAAGAGCAGAATTATCGTTACTGAGCTTCCATATATGGTCAATAAAGCACGTTTAATTGAAAAAATAGCAGAGTTAGTAAAAGAAAAGCGTATAGATGGCATTACAGATCTTCGTGATGAGTCAGACAGAGAAGGTATGAGAATCTGTATTGAACTTAGAAAAGATGTAAATGCAAATGTAATAATGAATCAGCTCTATAAGCACACACAGCTTCAGGACAGCTTTGGTGTGATTATGCTTGCGCTTGTAAATAATGAGCCAAAGGTAATGAATCTTAAAGATGTACTTACTCATTATATCAGACATCAGGAGGAGGTTGTCACAAGACGTACTCAATACGATCTTAATAAAGCTGAAGAAAGAGATCATATCTTACAGGGACTGCTTATTGCGCTTGATAACATTGATGAGGTAATAAAAATTATCAGATCAAGTGCCAATACACAGGCTGCAAAGGAAGGTCTTGTTGAGAGATTTGAGCTTACAGAGGTACAGGCTCAGGCTATTGTAGATATGAGACTTCGTGCTCTTACCGGTCTGGAAAGAGAAAAACTTGAGTCTGAGCATGCTGAATTATTGGAAAAAATCAAGGAGTATAAGGCTATTTTGGGTGATAGAAAGCTTTTACTTGGTGTAATTAAAGACGAAATAATGGTAATTTCTAATAAATTTGGTGATGAAAGACGTACAAGCTTTGGATATGATGAGTCTGAAATTAATTTGGAAGATCTTATTCCAAAGGGAAATACAGTAATCGCAATGTCAAGTCTTGGATATATAAAGAGAATGACAGTTGATAATTTCAAAACACAGCATAGAGGTGGCAGAGGAATTAAGGGTATGTCAACTATTGAAGATGACTATATTGAAGATCTTCTGATGACAACAACTCACCATTATCTGATGTTCTTTACCAACTACGGAAGGGTATACAGATTAAAAGCCTATGAAATACCTGAAGCAGGAAGAACCGCAAGAGGAACTGCAATAATTAATCTTTTGCAGCTTACTCCGGGTGAGAAGATATCTGCAATGATACCTATAAGCAAGTATGTAGAAGGTAAGAACCTGTTTATGATAACCAAGAAGGGTATTGCAAAGAAAACACCTATTATGGAATTTTCAAATGTAAGAAAATCAGGACTTGCTGCAATTTCACTTAGAGATGATGATGAGCTTATTGAAGTAAAGGTTACTGATGAAAACTCAGATATTTTCCTTGTCACAAAATATGGTATGTGTATAAGATTTAAAGAGACAGATGTACGTGCCATGGGACGTGGAGCTATGGGTGTTATCGGTATGAATCTTGATGATGGTGATGAGATAGTTGGCATGCAGCTTAACAGTCAGGGTAATGCACTTCTTATAGTATCTGAACTTGGTATGGGTAAACGAACAATGCTTGATGAATTTACTGTTCAAAAGAGAGGCGGTAAAGGTGTTAAGTGTTATAAGATAGCCGAAAAGACAGGTAATGTAATTGGTGTCAAGGCTGTTAATGATGATCATGAGATAATGATGATAACAACAGAAGGTATTATTATTCAGATGGCAGTCAGTGATGTGTCAATAATTGGCAGAAATACATCCGGTGTTAAGATGATTAATCTTGATGAAGATGTTACTGTTGCCAAAATAGCAAAAGTAAGAGAAAAGCTTTCTGATGGAACTCATGAGTTCGAAAATGTTGATGAAGCTATTGAAAATGTAGATGATGAAGCTTCTGGAGATGAAGAGATAACAGATAGTGATAATGAAAAATAAGAAAAAAATAACATGTGCTTTAGCACATGTTATTTTTTTGGTATAAATAAGCTTTACCCTTTTTACCAATACGATTTATAACACCTGTTTCTAAAAGAATATTAAGCAGTGTGGAGGCTCTTCCTTGTGGTATTTTAGCCGCCTTTGATAATTCCTTAGAGGTGAAGCTTTCAGGAAGTGTATACGGAAGAAATACGGAGTAATCAGACATTGTGTTGATTCTCACTTCATTAAAAATATCAACCGGTATTCCATCCATTCGTGTGGAACCTCTCTTCTTATTTTTGCTCCAGCCATTTAAATAACGGGTTTCTTCAACATCAATAAGGCTTATTATAAAGTGAAGATTTGGATTTGATAAAAACATTTTTATACGATATAGCTCAGGGATAATATTGTAAATAGTTCCTGTTTTTGGTGATTTACGTTTTGGTGATAATTCTCCTGTTTCAGGGTCAAGCCATGACAGCCATTTTGTGTGGGCTACAGGATAAATTATTGTGACATCATGTTCGGAAAGAAAATAGCTTAGTTTGTCTCGCATTGTATTAAAATTTCTCGTTTGAACTTCAAATATCTCACCGTCTACACATATGTCAGCCACATATGGACCTATTTTTATTTCATGATATGAAGTTTTTGGGGCATAATAGTATTTTAGAACACTGTGAACAGTTTTTTCCTTAAGTGTTCCTATACCATTTTGTCCCTGCTGTATACCTATCATTCGTTTACAGGCTTCTTTAAATAATACAGGGTCAATTTCCTGAGATTTTAACATAAGTGTTGATTCTTGATTCATATTTTAAATATTATAATGCATGGCTCTGAATAGTTACAAAAATATAATATCAAATTGTAATATTATCTACAATAAAATTGCAGTATAAATGGAAAAAAAATAAATTATGGGTTATAATAAAATATTGAGTAGAAAGTATCTATTAAGGTATAAAATAATTATAAAAGTAAGTTGAAAGGAAGAATATAGATATGAAAGGAAGAATTCATTCATTAGAATCATTTGGAAGTGTAGATGGACCAGGAGTACGTTATGTAGTTTTTGTACAGGGATGTCCTATGAGATGTGCTTATTGCCATAATCCTGATACATGGGAAATGAATGCAGGAACTTTGATGGAAACTGATGAAATATTAGAGAAATATGAAAGCAATAAACCATTTTATAAAGATGGTGGAATAACTGTAACAGGTGGAGAACCGCTTATGCAGATTGATTTTGTTCTCGAGCTTTTCACAAAAGCACATGAAAGAGGTATTCATACCTGTCTTGATACTTCAGGAATTGCATACAGACCGGATGGAAATCCTCAGTGGCTTGAAAAAATGGATAAGCTGTGTGAAGTAACAGACCTTGTAATGCTTGATATAAAGCATATTGATCCTGAAAAGCACAAGGATCTTGTTAAACAGCCAAATGATGGTATTTTGGCATTTGCAGAGTATCTTGACAAAAAGAATGTACAGATATGGATAAGACATGTTGTAGTTCCGGGAATAACAGATGATCCTGAGGATCTTCACAGACTCGGATATTTTATAGGAGGTCTTAAGAATCTTAAGGCACTGGATGTACTTCCTTACCATACAATGGGTAAGAAAAAATATGAAGAATTAGGAATGGAATATCGTCTTGAAGGAGTTCCTGAAATGGATAAGAAACGTATACCTGAAATTAAGAGATATATTCTTAATGGAATCAGGGAAAGAAGAGGAATGTAAAAATAAGTAAATAGTGGTATGAAAAAACATATATGGAATAAAAAACACCTTGTAATTATTATGAATATATATTAAAATTATGATATTGATAGAGTTACATAGAATGCTTTATCAAAGGCTTTAATAAGTAGAGAGAAATATCTACTATTATTCATAATATAAGGAGGAAATATTACTATGGCATACCAGATTTCAGATTCATGTGTAGCATGTGGTGCTTGTGAAGCTCAGTGTCCAGTTGGAGCTATCAGCATGGGTGATGGCAAATTCGAAATCGATGCAGAAAAATGTATCGATTGTGGCGGATGTGCAGGAGCTTGCCCAACAGGTGCAATTGACCAGGCTTAATTATTAAGAATAAAAACGGTCAGGTATTTTTACCTGACCGTTTTTTACGTTATAGGAAATTGAGACACCCTAATCTTTATTAGGAAATTGTTCTTGTGCAGTTCTCTTTTTTAAGTCTGATTTTCGTTTAAGTTTTGGTTCGGATAAGGCTGTGTTTAACAACGTTATGCCTATGTCTTTGACGTCAGGGTTTGATTTGTTTATATCCAGACTTATTTTGTCTTTTAAGGAATTAGTATTTGATAAATTATTTTTCATAAAAATCACCTTTTATTTATATCAATCTATTTGCTATGTTTTCTTATTCCATAATCATAATATCATAAAAAATGAAAAAAATGGAATTTTGTATATTGATAAATTTATTGAAATATAGTCGATATTATGTATACTAAAATAGTGATATAAGGTAACTATTCAGTACCTTCATAGTTACGAAAAGTCAGAATTTGAAGAAAGCATGGGGATTAGTATGAAAAATGAGCTTGATAGCTCATTTTTCATACGCAATAAATTGCTCAGAAATGGAGATTAATATGAGAAAAAGAATAGCATCAGGAAAAGGCAGAATAATAAAAAAACTCATTTGTATAAATATGTCATTTGCTCTTGCAATATTACCTGTTTTGGACAATACACAGATGATTTGTTATGCTTCACAGGATAATAGTGCGATATTGAATGAAGATATGAAATCAGGAATATATAGTGAAGCTCAGATTGAAAAAGAAGCAGATACAGAGATAAAAATAAATATTGAAACTGAGAAAGAGTCTGAGCCTGAAAGTAATACAGAACAAAATAACAACACAGAACCGAATATAGAAAGTGAAACTGATATTGAACAGAGTACGGAAAGTGAAACAGAAACAGAGCAAAGTACGGAAATAGAAAGTGAGACAGAACAAAATACAGAAGTAGAAAGTGAAACAGAAACAGAACAAAATACAGAAGTAGAAAGCGAGACAGAAACAGAACAAAATTCGGAAATAGAAAGTGAAACAGAAACAGAACAAAGTACGGAAATAGAAAGCGAGACAGAAAAAAAATCATTAAGGGAATCATATCCTGAAGTAGATGATGAAATACTTGATATATTTGAAAGATTTATTGAAATTTATCCTGACGCATATATAGACAATGATGGGTATTTTGTTGTTGAAGATGAAGATGGTAAAAAGCATGAATACGATCCTTATGATCCGGAATTTGACAAATATATATTTAATAAAAAAAATACTGAAATTGAGGATGTAAATAACAATGCTTCATCATATTCTGCCGGTACAAATACTTCTGTAAGCCCATTTACCGGCAAAACTTATAATCATGAAGCACATGTTGGGACATATAAAATATTAAATGGTATAGATGTTTCAAAGTATCAGGCAGATATAGACTGGAATAAAGCAAGGGCAGCAGGTGTAGAGTTTGCATTTGTTAGAATTGGATATAGAGGCTATTCTAAAGAAGGAAAAATAGCTGGAGATGAATATGCAATTAAAAATATTAAGAATGCATATAATGCAGGGGTAAAGGTCGGTGCATATTTCTTTTCACAGGCGATAACAGCAGCAGAGGCTGCGCAGGAGGCAACCTATTGCAGAAATTATATTGAGCAAAATGGTCTTAAAAGTATGATAACAATGCCTGTCATAATAGACTATGAATATACAGGTCCAAATACGGCAAGACTTAGAGCTGCCAAGCTTTCACCACAACAGCATCAGACAATATGTGATACATTTTGCAACTATGTAAGAAGCTATGGATATAAAGCAGGAATATATGCAAACTTCAGTATGCTTACTAATGATATGATTCCCACACAGTCCAATACTTCTACGCAGTATTGGATAGCAAGATATAATACATATACAGATTATAAAAATAATTATAGTTTTTGGCAGTATTCTTCGTCAGGAAGGGTAGATGGTATAAATGGTGATGTAGATTGCAATTTCTGGTACTTTGGCCGAAAAGATATTAATGATCCTACATGTCATATAAATATTTCAGATGTTATTGATTATACAGAGGATATTTCGCAGATTATTACCATTTATGACAGTTCAAGTAAACGTTATCTTGTAAAAGATAAGGACTATAAAATAGGAATAGTGGAATCATCAACAAAAACAAATATTACATTTGTTATAGAGGGAATTGGTAAATACAAGGGTAAAATCACAAAGACTACGAATATGTCTCCGATGCCTTTAAATAAGAATATGGTTTCATATATTGATAAGCAGATTTACACAGGAAGCCCTATTACAACCCAGAGTGGATTAAATATAAGTATCCTATATGAAAATAAAAAGCTGATTGAAAATACAGATTATATATTAAGCTATGAAAATAATATAAATAGTGGAAAAGCTACAGTTACGGTTACAGGTAAGGGCTTTTATTATGGAACTGTAATTGTCACATTTAATATTATACCAAAGTCAATAGCTACAGCATTTGTTTCAGATATTGCAGATATGTTTTATACAGGAAATAAGCTTACAATACAAAACAATGCTGATTTTAAGATTGAAGACAGGGAAATTGGAAAAACATTAGTTGAAGCTGCAGATTATACTTTGAAATATAGTGCAAACAAAAATGCTGGTACAGCTAAGGTAACTATTACAGGAAAAGGAAATTATGATGGAAGTATTACAAAGGAATTTAAAATACTGCCGATTTCTATTGGTAATGCTTTGGAAGTACCTATGGAGGATGTATTTGTAAAAATAGGTAAAACTGATACCAGACAGGAGATATATAAGGCTGTATATAATGGCAAGAATATAAAGCCTGCAGTTGAGGTAGTAAAAGCAGGTAAAAAACTTGAATCAGGAAAGGATTATACAATAAAGTATGATAACAACAAACAAATAGGAAATGAAGCACAGGTAATTATTGAGGGAAGAGGAAATTATACAGGAATAATAAAGGCATATTTTTCTATTATTCAAAAGCCGGTTAAGATTACTGATAAAATGATATCTTTAGCCAGCAGCTCAATGCAAAGCTCGGGCAGTGCATTAAATCCTGAGGTGTATGTTGTATATAATGGAAAGAGACTTGTTTTAAATAAGGACTACACTATAAGCTATAAAAATAGCAGAAAAGAGGATATATCTGAGATTCGACAGGCAGGTAATTATTATATAGCAGTATCCGGAATTGGAGACTATTCAGGTAGTGTATTAAAATCCTTTAAAGTGATTAACAGCGAAAAGACTATTATAGGCAAAGAATATACGCAGGTTACTCTTGATGGAAATGAAAAGGATAGGGTATTTAATAATACACCAATTAAACCATCATTTATTGTAAAAAATATTGCAACAGGGTATATTTTGCAGGCTGGAAAAGATTACACAGTAAGTTATATAGACAATAAAGATGCAGGAGAAGCCAGATTTGTAATAAAGGGAAAGGGAGAATATACAGGTTCATATACAGGAACGTTTGATATTACTGCAGAAAATATAGGTACAATTACAGCAGATGATATGTCGCTTAGTGTTCAAAATGACAATACTCAGGTCTCAATAAATAAGAATGAATTTAATTTTAATGGTAAAAAGCAAAACCCTTCGGTTAAAATAAAAACTGTACTTGTAAATGGTAAAAGTGTTACCTTAAAGAGTGGAAAGGATTTTGATATTTCAGTTGAAAATATGTCTGTGGCTGGTGATAGTTCAGGAATAAACGCTGGAAAATATCAGATGCATATTAATTTAAAGGGAAATTATACAGGTCAGATTAGATTTACTTATAATATAAATAAAATTGATATTTCAAAATTAAATATATCTGTTCCAAAGCAGGCATATAATGGAGCACAGATTTGTCCTTCTATAGACAAAATGACAGTGAAGCTTGGAAGTACAATTATTGCCGGAGCGGCTCTCAATGGAATAAAGCTTTCTGAGTGGTCCTCAAACAGTGAAGTAAATAAAAAAGCAGGCTTTGTGGTGAGTGCCGAAAGTGACTGCACAAACTTTACTTATGGAAGTTCTAAGAAGGTATATTTTACCATAGAAAGAAAAGCTATAAATTCAGAATCTGTTGCATATGCAATGGGAGGAATGATTATAAACACAGATATGGCAGATGTACAATTTACTTATTGTGGCAGTCCGTATAATCAGCAAAATGGTGCAATGATAGCGGTTGCAGATACAAATAATGTAAAGCCAATACTGCGTGAGGGAATAGATTATACAGTTAAGTATTCATCAAATGTAAATGCCGGAAAGGCGAAGGTAACTGTTACAGGAATTGGTTCTTACAGTGGTAAGAAAAATATTTATTTTATTATCAATAAATCAAAAATAGATGATGGCAGATCCTGCTTAATAGAGACTAAAGGTGATACATATACTTTTACAGGAAATGAAATAAAGCCATTTTCGAAATTTTACCTGGATGGCAGATTATTGAAAAATGGTAAGGATTATACAGTTAAGTATTCATCAAATGTAAATGCCGGAAAAGCTACAATTACAGTTGTAGGAAAAGGAAATTATGAGGGTTCATTAAGTAAGAAATTTGTAATCAATCCAAAGAAAATAGCTGATGCAAAGAATATAAGTATTGGCAGTATTCCTGATCAGGCATATACGGGAAAGGTAATAGTACCCTCAGTGACTGTTAAGGTGGATGGAAGAACACTTAATAAAGGAAAAGATTATACAATAAGCGTTATCAATTCGACCAGACTTACATATATAGAGGGTGGACGCCAGAAAGGTATTGCTACAATGACAATTACCGGAACCGGAAATTATAGTGGGACTATTGGGAGAAAGAACTTTATAGTGGTTAAATGATAAAAAGTGGGAATTTAATTTCCCATTTTTTTATAACATAAAAAATGTATTTATAATTTACTCCAACATTAGGCGTAAATTATAAATACATTTTTAGTAAAATTTTATATTAATTTCACAACCTAATCTTAATATACAAAAAAAAAGGATATTCATTCGAATATCCTTTAAGTGCACCGCCAGGGGCTCGAACCCTGGACACCCTGATTAAGAGTCAGGTGCTCTACCAACTGAGCTAGCGGTGCATATTTTTTGTTTGTGTTCTGTGTTGCTCACCGAACAATACATACTATACTACTGCTATAAGGA
>JAFPAQ010000048.1 GCA_017424235.1 Lachnospiraceae bacterium
CGTAACAGTCCCTACAGACTTTTATTGATTTTACACTACTCTCTCTGAACACATTTCCAACAATGGATACTTTTTTATTTCTCCATGCCTGTTTTTTCCCTCCAAATAACCTCTTTCAAAATCTTCCTTCTCGTAGTAATACGCAATTCTGTTTCTGAATTTGTTTATGATCATTTCACATTTAGTTTTAAAGCTTCCCTTATCCACAACTGCAACAATCGTATCTCTGTCAAGCATTGCCATAGTCTCTTTTTCTGACAAACTGTTCTCTACCACCGCCTTCATCATGCCAATTACTGTATCTCCCTTTTCATCCCCATATTTTCCACAGTATGCACGATACGCCTTATAATCTGTAAATTTAAACAGCACGACGCGAAACTCGCTGGAATCTTCATTGCACATGATATTGCACATTTTTTTCTTACTGCCGTATTTATGTATGATTTCCAAGGCACTCTTTTCAATTTCCTTAAACTCCTCGTTTGGTTTGCGCAAAAAATATCCCTGACCATTATGAACGCCAAGCCGGATTAGCGTCTTTAATTCCTCCTCACATTTAATGCCTCATAGCCTATAATCGTTCCATCAGACAGCGATACAATAGGCTGAAATACCGCTTTAATACGCTGTTTTTCCAGGATATCATTAAATTCTTCCTTTAAAAGCTTCATTACATTCCTCCGAATAAAAATAATTCCCTTTTACACACCCCCAAGATCTTAATGCCGACATTTTGAAACTATAAATTCCCCTTTACATAGTCAAATATAGACCAGCTATGTAAAGAGGAATATCATTTTAAGGTAAAAAAATTGTAAAATTACTATTTTTCATCAACACAGACATACTTCTTTGTGCTGACTATTTATTATTTAAAGCATTCCATACACTGCTGGTATTTCTGCTTTGCCTCCTGTACCTTTTTGGTATCTGCCGCAGGAGTTGGATAATATCCCATGTCATGCATCATGTTAAATACATCCTGCTGAATATCATGTTCTTTTTCCAGGCAGTCCAGAATTGCCTTTCTCACACCTTGATGAACACATTCATTTGAAAATGTGTTGTAATTATTTGTTGCTGCTTTTTCTGCTGCCAAGGCATCTGCCAACACTTCTTTTTCTGAATAAGGCTGCTGCATAATTCTTCCTCCTAACCTAACTGTGAATAAAGGGATTTGAAATGTTCCTTGTGTTTATTTGAGATATCATTAAACTTTGCCTTTACCTTTTCATCACTGCTATGCTCTGCAAGCATCTTAAATTTTTTGATCAAAAGCTCTTCCTCTGACAGTAAATCATTTAATGCTGACAACTCCTTGTCTGATAGCTGATTCATGGAAAATCTCCTTTCGCATATATAATTTTGTGCTATTTCGCAACAATTATATAATGCCCATATATTAGAAAATTATAACTGCATTTTATTATTAGTCTGTTTGGAAAAAATTTATTACATACAAATACCTTACTAATATTGCACAAAACACAATAATAGTAAGGTATTCTCTTCCTCATATACTGATTTTCTTAGATTTGATAAATAGAATTGATATTTACTGGATGCTTACAGAAGAATCATCCGAACAAGATGATAATAGCATGAATAATATACGATTTGTATAGGAAATTGGTACTATTTTTATGCTGTATATGTATAAAAGCATCTAAACATTACAATACACTGAAGCAGGCAACAGGTGCCATTCCATACAACATGACAAATGACTACATGTTTCATGCAGTACTTCTGAAAAACAGGTTTGTCCTTACCGGACTAATCGGTTCACTTCTACATCTTGATCCTCAAACACTTGATGTCACCGTTTCAAATCCTGTCACCCCCGGAAACAGCAACGAAAATAAACTGTACATTCTTGACGTGTATGTTGTTATCAATGGTAAAACAAGGCTGAATCTGGAAATGCAGGTCATCAACTATGACAACTGGCATGAACGCTCACTATGTT
The DNA here is from genome assembly GCA_017424235.1 of Lachnospiraceae bacterium. Lineage (GTDB taxonomy): Bacteria > Bacillota > Clostridia > Lachnospirales > Lachnospiraceae > COE1. The sequence continues at coordinate 1,973 of JAFPAQ010000048.1, forward strand.
ATCTATGCCGCTCGTTCGATAATGTCGCTAAAGGAACCGATTATCTTACAGTCATGCCTGCAGTACAGATTAGCTTTATTGACTTTGAACTTTTTCCGGAAACACGCGAATTCTATGCAACCTACATGATGACAAACATAAAAAATCATAGGATTTATACTGACAAATTTAAGCTGTCTGTGATACAATTAAACCATACAGAACTCGCAACTGACGAGGATCGCCTATATGAAATCGACAAATGGGCTGCCCTATTCAAAGCCAAAACATGGGAGGAGCTGAAATCTATGGCTGTATCAAATCAATATATGGAAGCTGCTGCTAATACAATCTTTGAACTAAGCTCTGACGAATTTGTCAGAGAACAGTGCCGGGCCAGGGACGAATATAATGCCTATGTAAAACATCAACAGCAAATCATTGCTGAGAAGGATAAAGCTCTTTCCGATACAAAAGAGCAGCTCGATAGCACTAAAGAACAGCTCGATAGTGCTAAAGAACAGTTAAATGAAAAAGATAAACAGCTTGTCGAAAAGGATAAATTAATCGCCATTAAGCTTGCTGAACTCGAAGAGGTCAAGGCTGAGCTTGCCAAAGTAAAAAGTAAATAACATTACTTAGACATTTTGTAAATTTACAAGTGCAGAGATTC
>JAFPAQ010000049.1 GCA_017424235.1 Lachnospiraceae bacterium
AAACAACAGGTATATTACAGACAATTGCTAATTTGGATGAATATGAAAATTCATTGTATATAATTATTGATGAAATGTCATCTATGGATTGTGTTGATTTAAGAGAGATATTAGAGAAATATGATGATAAAAAATATATTTTTATAGATGAGGTAACAAGAATAAATGGATTTATAGGCGGATCAGGTTTTTTGGCGGATAAGATTGTTGCAGAAGGGAAAAGAGTTGTTATAAGTGGAACAGATTCATTAAGTCTTGTAAAAACTTCAGGTTCAGGTCTGTATCACAGATGTATTATTAAAAATGTAACACATATAAGTTACCGGGAAGTAAAAAAAACTATGGGGCTGTCTTTGGCGCAGTATGTTGATTTTGGTGGTTTATATACGGAAGATTTCATTAAGGATGTTGCAGGGGTACGACAGTATATTGAAACGGCAGTTATAGATAATATTATGAATACATTGAATAAAAATGAACAAGTTACAAGTTTGCTTGGTTTGGAAGGGATTGACAGATTGTCTTTGAGGACAATGGTTTTTCGTATCCTTTATGCAGTTATATATTCGAGCATAAAACCATCAAGAACTACAAATGTGTTGAAGTTTATTAATCAATATGAATTCGCTGATTCAGAATATTATGATGCTAAAGTGTTAAATGAATTAGTGTGTGCTGAAATGGATGTAGATGAAAGTATATGCATTTCTCAAAAATATATAAAAAGTATTTTAAATGCAATGGTAGATATAGGCATTTTGATATGCGTACCAAATTTAAATGAACAGGAGGAATATAGTTATTATATTACGAATCCGTCTGTTGTAACACAGATAACGAGGTCTATTTTGAAAGTTCTTGATACATCAGGTGTTGAAAGAAAGCAGGGGTGGAATATTAATTCAACAAGGGGACTTGTTTTTGAGTGTGTTTTGATGGTACACACGTATTTTATAGCTGAGAAATTTGGTTGTAAAACTTTTTATTATCACAATAAAAAATACAATTCAGAAGTAGACATTATTATTGCAAAACAATATGATGATGAGTTTGAATCAAAATTTCTTCTTTATGAAGTTAAATATACCAATGATGCAGATATTGCAATTTTGAAGACAAAGTGGCTAAACGATATTTCATTAAATGAAGATATAAGTAATTATGGAACGGTAATTGGAAGAAGCATAATTTATTCAGGGGAAAGTCAGAGATTCGAAGAATTTTCTTCTAAAGATATATTTCCTCCAAATGGTACTACGTTAAGTGAGATAAGAGATAAAAATTTCAAAACAATGCTGATAAATGCAGAGGAGTATCTTCTTTCGATAAAGGATATAGTTATGAAACTCTAAAAAAATATTGCTTTTTAATGATAAAAATGTTATATTATATCCAACATATGAATGATTGTTCATATGAACATTGCTGTTATCGCAAAAAATGTGTTTGGTTTAGATATGGAGGTTGTCTATGAAGAAAAAATACTCTATAAGCGGTATTGACTGTGCAAACTGTGCAGCTAAAATTGAGGCAAAGATGAATGAACTGCCGGATGTTGACAGTGTAATACTTACATTTGCTACAGGCCAGCTTCTTGTAGAAGCAGAGAATCCTGATGAAGTACTTCCTTTATTGAGAAATATTGCTGAAAAAGCAGAACCGGGAACTACTATAGAAGAGTTAAAAAGAGGAAAGAAAGTTCATCAGCATGAGAGCTGTGGTTGTGAAAGTTATGACCACCATGAGAATGGAAGTTGTAATTGTGAAGGTCATAATCACCATCATGAGCATAACAGCTGCAACTGTGAAGAACATGAACACCATCATGAACATGAAAATTGCAACTGTGAAGAACATGAATACCACCATGAACATGAAAATTGCAACTGTGGAGACCATGAACATCACCATAATCATGAAAATAAATCTCATGGGGAAAATTCAGATGAAGAGAAAGATGGTATAAAGAGTGAACTTATACAGATAGGTATTGGTATCGTACTGTTTGGTGCAGGTATAGCATTACAAGAATATGGAAATTTTATGTCCGGTATAGTATGTGCAGTATTTGTAGCAGCATATCTGATGCTTGGTGGCGAAGTTCTTCTGACTGCCGTAAAAAATATATTCAGAGGTAAAGTTTTTGATGAAAATTTCCTTATGAGTATTGCGACAGTTGGTGCATTTTTTATAGGTGAATATCCGGAAGCAGTAGGTGTAATGCTTTTCTACAGGATAGGAGAGCTTTTTGAAGATATAGCGGTTGGCAGAAGCAGAAAGCAGATTATGGAAGCGGTTGACCTTAGACCGGAGGTTGTAAGACTTGTATCAGGAGACAGTATTGATGAGGTGGATCCTGAAGATATAGCTGTAGGAGATATAATCGAGGTAAGACCGGGAGACAGGATTCCTCTTGATGGTGTGATTGTAAAAGGTGAAAGCCGCATCGACACATCGGCAGTAACCGGTGAGCCTGTTCCGGTAGGTGTTAATGTAGACAGTCATGTTATATCAGGATGTGTAAATGTATCTGGTCTTATACAGATAAAGGTTGAGAAACCGATTGAAGAATCAATGGTTACACGTATTCTCGAAGCAGTTGAAAATGCGGCGGCATCTAAACCAAAGATTGACAGATTTATAAGTAAATTTGCAAGAATATACACTCCATTCGTAGTAATTGCTGCGGTTATTACAGCTATAGTGCCATCTCTTATAACAGGTAACTGGTCGCACTGGGTATATACTGCGCTTACATTTCTTGTAATAAGCTGTCCTTGTGCGCTTGTATTAAGTGTGCCTCTGGCATTCTTCGCAGGAATAGGCGCAGGTTCCAGAAAAGGAATACTTTTCAAAGGTGGTGTATCTCTTGAAGCACTTGCTGACATCAAGGCAGTAGTTATGGATAAGACAGGTACAGTGACAGAAGGTAACTTTACTGTAGCATCTGTAGAGCCTGTTGAGGGCATAGCTGAGAAAGAACTTCTCGCATTTGCGGGATGTGCAGAAAGAGCATCAACACACCCTATCGCTGTAAGTATAATGGAAGAGATTCAGAAGAAAAACGTAGCAATACCTGAAGCAGAAGAAGTAAAGGAGATTTCAGGAAAAGGTGTAAAAGTAAAGCTGTCAGAAGATATTCTTTTATGTGGTAGTGGCAAACTTCTTGAAGCTGACAATGTTGATATTCCTGATACAGTAAGTAAAGAGTATGGTACGGAAGTTCTTCTTGCGCTGAATGGAAAATATATCGGTCAGATTGTAATAAGCGATACTGTAAAATCTGATTCAAAGTGTGCTGTATCAGAAATGAAAAGAAATGGCTTATGTACAGCCATGCTTACAGGCGACTCAGAGGATAATGCACATGTGGTAGCCGATATGGCCGGTATTGATATGTACTTTGCAAGACAGATGCCTGAAGATAAACTTACCAATCTTAGTAAAATTCGTGAAAAGTACGGTGCTGTAATGTTTGTAGGTGATGGCATCAATGATGCTCCTGTACTTGCCGGAGCGGATGTTGGAGCTGCTATGGGAAGTGGTGCAGATGCGGCCATCGAGGCAGCAGATGTAGTATTTATGAACTCAAGACTCAGTGCAGTGCCTGAAAGTATAAAGATAGCAAAAGCAACAAAACTCATCGCTATGGAGAATGTAATCGGTGCATTAGCAATCAAGGCACTTGTAATGATACTCGGTTTTGCAGGAATTGCATCTATGTGGATGGCTGTATTTGCTGATTCGGGAGTTGCTATGCTTTGTGTATTTAATTCGATAAGAATTCTTTTTAGTAAGAAAGCATAATTCAGTACGGCATTTAGGGTGATTTATACTAGAGTGTATAACAACGAAAAAAATAATAAAAATGGAGAAAAAATTGTATATTACTATATACAAGATAAACGAAATTAAATATAATATATGTATAGTATGTCGTAAATTGTTTTTTTAGGAAAGGGGACATGTTTAAATGAGAAAAAGTGTAAAAAAAGTAATTGGGGTTGTTTTGTCAGCAGTTATGGCAATGTCAGTCAGCATGGAGACAGCATCTCCGGCGATTTCAACTGCAGCATCAAATTATTCTGTTGCAGTTCCGGTATCATTTAATAATGCAACATGGGAAACTAACGAGTTATGGAAAGTGTCATCGTCAACTGTTTCATTTGGTTCAGGAGTTGTTGCAGAGGGTGATATTGAATTAAACGTAGATTTTCAGGTCTCAGTTCC
>JAFPAQ010000050.1 GCA_017424235.1 Lachnospiraceae bacterium
ATAACGCAGGGGCTCGCACCTTTGCGTATGCACTGATTTTGTACGGCTTATTCCGATTTGTTGCCGAATTTATTTCGGATAGCGATCGATTGTTTTGGGGAATGTCACTATATTCAATATACTCTCTGCTTATGATTATTGTTGGCGCGTTGATGTTGATTCGTGCCAGAAAAGCATGGGGGCAGGTAGACCAACCGGGCGATAAATAAAAATATTTACACAGGGATTAAGGCATGAAAACTGGCATCAAGCAAAATTTAATATTGGTTACCGCAACGGTAATTTGCATGGTGCTGGCATTTGTGCTGGGCATCAATCTTTGGCATTTTTTAACTTACACAGCTCTTCAGCCACATCCCTGGCATGATACTTCGGCATTGCATCACTTTTATAGCTGGATTCATGCTCTTCATCTATAATAACTAGTCCCAAATTTTCAAATGGCGTAAACAGAGCCGAACGCGGTCCAATCATAATATCTATTTCGCCTCTTGTAGCACGCACAAACTGATCCGATTTTTCTCCCATCGAAAGCTTAGAATTCAAGACAGAAACCCGGTCCCCAAATTTTTTATAAAATCTAATCAGTGTTTGATAGGTTAATGCTATTTCGGGTATCAGTACTATTGCCTGTTTACCTTTTGAAATAACTTTATCAATCAATTCCATATACACTTCTGTTTTTCCACTGCCGGTTATACCATGTAATAAGTAAGTCTTATATATACCGTTATCAAAATCCTGTTCAATCTGGTCTACTATTTTTTGCTGCTCTTTGGAAAGTATTTTCTTATTCCAAGTATCAGGTACATTATCATTATCTGATGCAAATTTTGGAATTGAATTTCTATATATATCTTCTTCTATAACTTCAATAAGTCCTGCATGCTCCAACGATTTTATTGTTGGTGAAGAAATATTAAGCTTATTTGTCACAAGTGTCTGTGGAATAATCCTGTTATCCGCCAATTCTCGCATCAATCTGGCTTTAGCTTTTTGATGCTTGCTGTCAAACTCAGTACTCCTTTTAACAGCCTCTTTGGAATCAACCTTACATACTATGGTTTTCTTTACTACCTGTTTCATTTTCTGTTTTACAGGAAGTACAGTTTTTAATGCAGTTATCATTGTGGAGCCATAATTATTTTTTATCCACCATGCCAGCTTTAACATGTCTGACTGAGCACTCATACTATCATTCAAAACCGAAGCTATGTACTTTAATCTGGAAATATCAAACTCTGCTTTATCTGTTATTTCCATAACATATCCCTTGATAAGCTTATTTCCCTTACCAAAAGGAATTAATACGGTTTTTCCGACACATATATCATTTTTCAAATCATCAGGAATTATATACTGAAATGGTCTGTCAACTTTTTCATGTGATATATCTACAATAATGTTTGCAAATCTACCTGTCATTAAATTCTCCTAATAAACATTACATTTTGTTTTCTTTAAGTATATCTGAAATCAATATTCTTTCATCCATAGGATATTTAACGCCTTGTATCTCCTGATAATCTTCATGTCCTTTTCCTGCAAGTACAATTATATCTCCCTTTTGACCATTATTGATAGCATATCTTATTGCTTCTTTTCTGTCACATATCTCAACATACCTGCCTTGTGTTTTTGCTATTCCAATTTTAATATCATCAATAATATCCTGTGGTTCTTCAAATCTTGGATTATCTGATGTGATGATTGTCAGGTCAGCAAGATTTCCACTTACTTCTCCCATTTCATATCTTCTGAGCTTTGAACGGTTTCCGCCACATCCAAAAAGGCATACAAGTCTGTTAGGAGAGTATTCCTTTAAAGTAGTCAGAAGACTTTCAAGTGCCATTGCATTATGGGCATAATCTATAATAAGTGTAAAATCATCTGAAACCTTCACCATTTCTATTCTACCCTTAACCTTTGCAGCTGCAAGTGCTTTCTTTATTCCTTCTTCATTTACTCCGAAATGGCGGCATATTGCTATTGCAGTAAGTGCATTATATGCACTGAATATACCAGGCATATCTGTCTCTATCTCCATATTTACCAGACCGGATACCTTAAAATCAATTCCCAAATAGCCTGCACCTGTTATCATTTTCAAATCACTGGCACAAATATCTGATTCTCTGTCAAATCCATAAGTCTCTAATTCACATGTATGTCCATTGACTATCTGTTTCCAATGCTTGTCATCTCTATTTACTATTCCAACCCTGCATTGTTTAAAAAGCATAGCTTTACATTCAAGATATTCCTCAAACGACTCATGCTCATTTGGTCCAATATGGTCAGGCTCAAGATTGGTAAATATACCATAATCAAAAATAAATCCTTGCGTTCTATGAAGCTTGAAGCCTTGTGATGATGCTTCCATAACAACCACATCACAACCTGCCTCCTTCATCTGACTGAAATATTTTTGAAGTGTAAATGATTCAGGGGTAGTATTAATAGACGGAATAACTTTATCACCAATTATTGTTTCAATAGTGCCAATCAATCCAACCTTAAATCCTGCATTCTCAAGTATATTCTTGACAAGATAAGCCGTTGTAGTCTTTCCTTTTGTACCCGTTACACCAATTATCTTCATACTTTCAGCAGGGTTTCCAAAATAATTAGCTGATATGAAAGCCATGGCATATCTTGAATCCTTCACCTTAATAATAGTGACATCAGCATCCTGTGGAATATCCACTTCATGCTCAATCACTAAAACAGCTGCTCCATTTTTTACTGCCTGTGCTGCTGCATTATGTCCATCAAAATTTGTACCTGCAATACATATAAAAAGGCAGTCTTTTGTAATTTTTCTTGAATCATTAACTACTTCTGATACCTCAACACCTACATTGCCTTTAGTACATTCATACTCAAAGCCTTTTAACAAATCCAAGCATTTAAACATAATAATCCGTCCTTCCGCAACCTGAAATTATTTGACATAATACCCACATTCATTCTCAGTTTAGAATAACATAACCGTATATTTTTATCAACCAATATATAAACCATCCTATTTTGGGTTACATATAGTATCTCATTACCATCTGAAGATTTCTGTTGCCTCTGAATTCGTTTATTTCAGGATAATATACAACAGAAATCAATATTTCACTGTCAAAGCATGTTCTTCCACTATACAGATTTTCAATAGCAGCCAAACTATATTTTTCTGCTAAATATCCATTAAAAGCTTCTATATCCCCAAAATATATAAGCTCATACTGTCTTCCGGTTTCATCAGCAGCAATATACTTGCCCACATTCTTATTCGCACCCAAAATCCTGCCACTTAGTAATCTGGCATTTTTATGGGCAAACTGTGGCTTTGCATTACCATTTCCAAATGGTTCCAAAAGCTCCAGCTGTTCAATCAGATCAAAAGACGCATATCCAAAAGGCATAGGTACATCTATCAATACTTTCTCCTGAAAATCTTCTTCAGTAAGATTACAATTCCTGTTTAAAGCCTCTCTAAATGCATCAACATTTTCTTCCGGAAGTGAAAGACCTGCTGCAAGTTTGTGTCCACCATATTTTGTAAAAAGTTCATTACATTTTGTCATTTCATCATACATATGAAAGGCATCTATTGAGCGTCCTGAGCCCTTTACTCCTTCCTCACCTCTTGTGAGAACAAAAGTCGGCTTACAGTATTTTTCACGTATTCGTCCGGCAATTATTCCTGCAAGACTCTCATGTACTTCAGGAAGATAAACCACTAACACTTTATCTTTTATCAGACCTTCTTCTTCAATCTTTTTTACAGCTGCTTCAACCCCCTGTACTGTAAGTTCCTTTCTGCTGTCATTCATGGCTTTTAAATCTCCTGCCAGTATGACGGCTTTACTATCGTCCGAAGCTTTTAAAAGTTCTAACGCATTTAAGGCTGTATCAAGCCGTCCTGTGGCATTAATACATGGTCCCAGAACAAATCCAACTGTATACGGACTCACATTAGCCGGATTGGTTCCTGTTACATTCATTAGTGCTTTTAATCCTCTGTTTTTTGTATTTGAAATCAGCGACAATCCCTTTTTTACTATTATTCTGTTTTCATCACGTAATTCCATCACATCGCCAATAGTAGCAAATGCTGCCAACTCCATCAGTTCTTCACCAATCTCTGATTTCATTACTTTCTGCCATTGAGTATTCTCATATTGAGAAACAATTGCAAGAATAAGCTTATATGCCACAACCGCACCACATATCTCCTTGAATGGATACTTGCACTCCTTTTGTTTTGGATCTATGACAGCCACTGCCTTCGGAATCTTATAAACACATTCTCCTTCCTTCATTTCATAAGGAATCTCGTGATGGTCTGTAAGTACTACTGTCATTCCCAAAGAATTTGCATAGTCAATCTGACTCATAGCAGCTATTCCATTATCGCATGTTACAATAGTGTCAGTTCCTGCATCATATGCTTCCTGAATAAGATTTTCATTCAGACCATAACCATCTTTTATTCTATGTGGTATTGCAGTATCAACATCCGCTCCAAGATATTTAAATCCTTTATATAAAATATATGTTGAGCAGATACCATCTATATCATAATCACCAATTATGCGTATCTTTTTTCTTTGCTTTATCTTATTCAGTAAAATGTCAACTGCTTTATCAACATCCTTAAGTAAAAATGGATCATAAATATCATTTTCATCACCATTTAAAAACTTATTTATTTCTTCATCTGAAACAATGTCTCTATTCCTGATTATTCTTGCCATAACAGGACTTATATTATATCTTTCAGCAATTGCATTAAAGTCCGCTCTCTTTGCGGCAATCATCCATTTACTCATTCTTTTTTACCTTTTTGTAATATTTATTGATCCGGATTAAACGTATTGTTTCGTACTTCGTATTCTAACAATCCTAAATTAATATATAAACTCCACTATAGCAAATACTTCATCCACTTCGTTATTCAGCTTAACCCACATTTTATCCTCAAGCGAATAAACTACAGGTATAACTTTATCAGTGACTACTGCTGCTTTTCTATACTCAACTCTAAGTCCCTTTATTTCTCTTAACATGTTTCCGCTAAAAGGAAGAAACTCAATCGCCATCTTTACATATTCCACATTATTAAGATGCTGATTTCCATCCAATTGCATTCTACCTATTTTTATTTCTTCTTTTGTAATTCCCTCAGCTTCTGTATCTATATTAATTCTTCTGGGTGCATAATCCATATCAAGCTTCTCTGATAATTCATATGAGTTAATTAACTCCTGTGATGGTCTTGTGGGGTGTAATGTTTCTATATTTATCAACGTCCATACAGAGGCTCCCTTTATAAGAATCTCCCCTTCTTTTGTTTTCAAGAGAAAATTTCTGTACCCCAAAAATCCTTTGAAATCATATGGCATTGTACTGACTTCAACCTTTTCATTAAGCTTAGGTCTCCTATATACCTCCAGCTGCCATGAACTCAAAAACCAGACAACTTTTTGTTCTGTAAGCTCAGCCGTTGATATAGATGAATTCTCAGCCTCAAAAATTGCCGCGTCCTGAAAAAGATTCAAAACTGACGGTATTGTCATTTTTAATTCTGCATCAATCATACTATAACCAACTGTAACATCATAACTATACATATCTATATTCCTTCCTTAACTTCTATATTAATCCCGCATAACTCTGCTTTGCAGAGTTACAAATCAAATATGAAACTTAGAACTTCTTCGCGAAAGAGCCCTTGCTCTGAGCAAAAGTTCTTTTCATACTAATATCCATTTAACATATAAAACAACTGTCCTGACAGGATTATTCTTGCTATGCCAAACAAGAACAAATGTGCAGGATATATCCAGTAAAACAGGTATTTATTCTGCTTACCTCTTTCTCCATTGTAAAACCAGATTGGAATAAATGCTAATACAGCTACCGGCTCTACTACCGCAAATAATAAAGCTCCCAGCAACATTTGATATTTCTTCTCTATATATGCTTCAAATATTTTGAAATAATAGAATACTATAATAAACATCATTCCACCTTTATCATAATAATCTACCTTTAATACTGTTCCTGCACCTAAATACGCTGCAATGCATAAGCTCTGTAATACCACGAATACTATTTTTTTATCTCTATATTTCAGAGTCTTTTGAAGCACAGACATTGCTATAATCCCCAGTACCATTGTAAAATAAACATTCTGTCTTTCAAAATGAAATATTTTTCCATATATTGCAAGGTTGAATGGAATCTCTGATACAAAAGCAAATATCAGACATCTTTCAATATACTTTTTTACACTTCCTGTATGGAAAAAACCCTCAACAAGCATAAAACAATATATTGGAAATGCAATACGCCCTATCCCATCACGCATCGCCTTATACACATAATAATTGTGTATATTTAACTGCCAGTACACAGCAATACCAAAATGGTCAATCATCATAGAAATAATTGCTATCCATTTTAAAGTTGCAGCAGAAATCCCTTTACTTTTTTTATTCATATCTTTCCTTTCCTGATTATGCTAATCCTTTATCCGGCTTGCGCAAGCATATGAAAAGGCTACGGTTGTTTCAAAACCGCAGCCTTAATACTTCATTATGCGAATAAACAGTTACTTATTTATCTTTAGCTGTATTAACTGTGACCTTTTTCGAATTACCTTTTGTAATTTCCTTTGAGTCACTCTTGATTTTTGTTTTAAATACAAACCATAATGCTCCGGTAATGCATACAGAAGAATATGTACCACATATAATACCAACCATAAGTGGTAATGCAAACTCTCTAATAGATGTTACTCCGAGAATAAATAAAGCTGCAACCATAATAAATGTTGTTAATGATGTAAAGATACTTCTTGAAAGTGTCTGGGTAATACTCTGATTTACCATTTCATCAAGTGAATCCTTTTTGAGCATTGTACCAAGATTTTCTCTTATACGGTCAAAAATAACAATTGTAGCATTGATTGAATAACCTACAATAGTAAGCATGCAGGCAATAAATGTACTACCCACAGATACTTTCGCTACTGCATAAAATGTAAGTACTACAAGTACATCATGTAATAATGCAAGTACAGAACTTGTTGCAAATCTTATATCTTTAAATCTAAACCAAATGTATATAAGCATACAAATAGTAGCAATAATTACTGCAACGATTGCATCACTCTTCATTTCTGAACTGATTGTTGAACTGATTGTCTCTGCAGTGATTAATTCTGATGATACCCCAAATTTTTCAACTAACTGATTTTCGAGAGCTTCTCTCTCAGATACAGCAAGGGTTCTTGTCTTAAAAATAACCTGATTTGTACCAGCTACCTTTTGAACCTGTACTGCACCGTCTCCTGTAATACCACTAAATACAGGAACTACCTCTGAATCTATCTTGGCAAGATCCATATCCTCATTAAATGTAACATTAGTAGATGTACCACCTACAAAATCAAGACTGTAATTAAGTATCTTTCCTGTTGAAGCCTTATTTACACCCATAAATACAAATCCAAGTACAATAACTGCTATTGAAGCAGAGAAGAATATTTTCTTCTTACTAAGGAAATTAATTGCAGGTCTTTCCTTAGCTGCACCATATAACTTAACATCTTTTAATCCTGCATCAAATAAAGCTCTAAGAATAATCCTTGTAATAACAAGTGCTGTAAACATCGAAAGTACGATACCAAGTGCAAGAGTCTGCGCAAATCCCTTAACTGTACCTGAACCTTTAAGACCAAGAACTGCTGCTGCAATCAATGTAGTTACGTTACCATCAACAATTGCTGATAATGCCTTTTCAAAACCAATCTGAATTGAACCTCTTACTGATTTTCCTGTTGCAATCTCTTCTCTGATACGGGCAAAAATGATAACGTTTGCATCAACTGCCATACCAATTGAAAGAATAATACCTGCAATACCTGGAAGAGTAAGTGTAATCTCAAACATATCCAAAAAGATAACTATTAACGATGTATAAATGATAAGTGCAAGCACTGATGCAAATCCGGGAACACGATATACAACAATCATAAATACAGCAATAAGAATAAGTCCTATAAATGCCGCCTTTAAGCTTGTGCTAATTGCTTCTGCACCCAACTGGGCACCTACTACATTAGAACGTAATTCTTCAAGCTGAAGTTTAAGACCACCGATTCTTATCTGACTTGCAAGTTTTTCAGCAGCATCAAAATCTGCCATTCCTGTAATCTGTGCCTTGCCATTTGTAATTGCAGCATTTACAGATGGTACACTGATAAAATCTCCATCATAGTATATACCAATAGATTCTCCACTTGCAAATGCCTTTGTAGTAGCATCTGCAAATATCTTTCCACCATTGTCAGTAAACATGAGATCTACTCCAAATTCAGCATTTCCCATTGAGTTTGTAAATGAACCACCCTGTGCTGAGGCAACATCCGTACCTGTAAGAATAGCACTTCCATCAGCAATAAGTTCGTCAATAGTTTTATTAAGAGAATAACCTGTATATCCGGTACCTGTATAAGAATAATTCTGATTTCCTTCTGCATCTGTCTGAACAATAAAATAAAGTGTTCCAGGTCTTCCCAAATCTTCAAGAATCTTATTTGCATCAGTTACACCGGGAATTTCAATATTAATTCTGTCATCGCCTTCCTGATATACCTGTGCTTCAGTAGAGTAACCTTCTACTCTTTTCTGCAATTTATATATTGTATCATTCATATCTTCTGCCGATGGTTTTCCTTCACCAACAACCTGATATGTAATACTTACACCACCAGCAAGATCCAACCCCTGCTTAATGCTTGATGCTGAACCAGCTTTTTCTGTACCAATACCCCAAATGGCAACATATCCAAGCGCTACCATAATAACAAGCGCAAGGACTAAAGTAACTAAACCTTTACCCTTCTTCATTACTAATATTCTCCTTTTTTACCTCACAGTCTGACTAATCCTCTGTATTTTCTTCTGCCAGTGCTGCTTTTATCATGATTGCACATTCAACACGTTTTCTCTGAAGCTCACAACCGATATCATAAGCATCATGAATATTTCCGTGGAAATTGTATGAATTTGCTGCACATCCACCGCTGCAATAGAATTTTGCAAAGCATTTTCTACATTTCTCTTTTGAATATACATTACATGTCTTAAATTCATCACGTATGTCCGTTCTAGTAATTCCTTCATCAACATTTCCCATAAGGAACTCTTCCTGCCCGACAAACTGATGGCATGGATAAAAATCTCCCCAAGGAGTAACCGCAAGATATTCCGTACCTGAACCGCATCCGGATAATCTCTTATAAACGCATGGTCCCCCCTTAAGATCTATCATAAAATGGAAAAAGTTTACACCCTCTCCAGCTTTATGTCTCTTTAATAAATCAGCAGCTAATTTATCATATTCAGCCAGTAATTCCGGAATATCTTCCTCTTTAAGAGCATAATCTGCCTCTTTAGGCGCAACTACAGGCTCAACTGATATCTGCTTAAATCCCTGATCTGCAAGATGACATACATCAGCAGAAAAGTCTTTATTAAAATGAGTAAATGTACCTCTTACATAATAATTAGTTTGATTTCTGCTCTCAGCTACTTTCTTAAACTTTGGAAGAATTATATCATAGCTTCCCTGTCCACCAGCCATAGGACGCATCATATCATTTACTTCCTTACGGCCATCAATACTAAGAACAATATTTGACATTTCCTTATTTGCAAATTCTAATATCTCATCATTCAAGAGAACACCATTAGTCGTAAGTGTGAATCTGAACTTTTTATTGTTAGCTTCTTCTATACTTCTGCCATATTTAACAAGCTCCTTAACAACATCCCAGTTCATAAGTGGCTCGCCACCAAAGAAATCAACTTCAAGATTTGTTCTGCTGCCTGAATTAGCAACAAGAAAATCAAGTGCTTTCTTACCCACTTCAAAACTCATCAATGCTCTTCTTCCATGATATTCGCCTTCTTCAGCAAAGCAGTATTTACACTTAAGATTACAATCATGTGCGATATGAAGACATAACGCTTTTACAACTGTTGGTCTGCTCTTAAACGCATCAATACTTTTTTCATATACATCCTCTGTAAAGAGCATTTCATTTTCTCTAAGTTCACATATTTCTTCAATTACTTCAACAAAATCTTCCTCGGTGCAGTTAAGCTTACTATCACCGGACAAAGCAGATTTAATATCTTCTTTATCACTATTTTCAAGTCCTTTTTCTACAATGGCTTCAATAATGTCATAAACAATATCATCAACTACATGTACAGAACCACTATTAACATCTAAAACAATGTTATATCCATTATTTTTGTACTGGTGTATCAATTTATTTCTTTCCTTCCTGTAAATATATCCATAACAATACATAAGCAGCGATGTATAATCGCTGCTTATCTAATATTATTTTGAAAATCTCTAAGCCTTTATTATATAGTCAATAACCTGTCTGCTATACAGGCTATGCTGCAATCCAAAAATTATTTTGTATTTTCGCAGCTCTGATTTCCAACTGTGCAGGATGTTTTGCATGCTGACTGGCAAGATGTCTGACATTCGCCACATCCACCCTTTTTCATAGATTCTTTATAATCTCTTGTGTTTAATGTTTTGATGTGTTTCATATCAAATGCCTCCTTTATTTATACTTGAATCAGTATAACACATTATTTATTCTTCGAAAAGAGTTTTTTACAAAAAAGAATAATAAAATGCTATATTATTTGATAATAACCTTAAAAATTAAGTCTTTTCCAAATCACTACAATATATCTATGTATTCACCTGAAAGCGCTTTATTCATACTACGAACTGCACAGAATTTACCACACATACTACATGTATCGCTGTGATCCTCCTCAGGCATACGGCTGTCTCTTATTGCCTTTGCAGTCTCGGGATCAAGCGCACATTCAAACTGTGCATCCCAATCAAGATTACGTCTTGCATCAGCCATTCTGTCATCAATATCACGGGCATTTGGTATACCCTTTGCTATATCTGCTGCATGTGCAGCTATTTTTGAAGCGATTATTCCCTGCTTAACATCTTCTACATTTGGAAGTGCCAAATGTTCTGCCGGTGTAACATAGCAAAGGAAAGCTGCACCACTCATGGCAGCAACTGCACCACCAATAGCACTTGTAATATGGTCGTATCCAGGTGCTATATCTGTAACCAGAGGTCCTAATACATAAAAAGGAGCACCTTGACAAATCTGCTTTTGTATCTCCATATTTGCAGCTATCTGATTAAGTGGCATATGTCCCGGTCCTTCAACCATTACCTGAACATTGTGCGCCCATGCACGCTTTGTAAGCTCTCCCAAGCGAACAAGCTCTTCTATCTGACATACATCAGAAGCATCTGCAAGACAACCCGGTCTGCACGCATCTCCTAATGAAACAGTAACATCGTACTCCTCACAAATATCCAGTATTTCGTCAAAATACTCATAAAATGGATTTTCTTCTCCTGTCATGCTCATCCAGGCAAATACAAGACTTCCACCGCGACTGACAATATTCATCTTGCGCTTATGATTTTTAATCTGCTCTATTGTTTTACGTGTAATACCACAGTGAAGTGTGACAAAGTCAACACCATCCTGTGCATGCATACGCACAACATCTACAAAATCCTTTGCAGTAAGAGTAGCCAGGTCTCTCTGATAGTGAATAACACTGTCATATACCGGAACAGTTCCTATCATTGCGGGACATTCACTTGTAAGCTTCTGTCTAAAGGGCTGTGTATCTCCATGACTTGAAAGATCCATTATTGCTTCTGCTCCAAGCTCTACTGCACTCATTACCTTCTGCATCTCTATATCATAATCCTTGCAATCCCTTGATACACCAAGATTAACATTGATCTTAGTTCTAAGCATACTGCCAACGCCTTCCGGATTAAGGCATTTATGATTTTTGTTTGCACAAATTGCAACTTTTCCCTCTGCAACATACTGCATAAGTTTCGAAATGTCCATATTTTCCTTTTTAGCGACTATTTCCATCTCTTTTGTCACAATACCTTTTCTGGCAGCATCCATTTGTGTAGTATATTCTCTCATCCTAATAACCATGCCTTTCTGCACCTGTCAATTTAAAAGTGTTCATAATAATTCAACAGAGTGTCATTTTGGATTATAGCATACAAAGTGTTATTTGTGTACAAAAAAATTTATTGTAATATACTTATTTTTTAAACTATTTGTATGTCAATTCAACTATCCCACTATCCCACCAAGCATACCACTTCCGGCACAAATACCTAAAGTAGTCAGGCAGGCATTGCTTAATGGCTGAAAGTCTGGTTCTACACATACTGATATAAGACAAATAATCAAAAAATATGCCATACCTGCCGCAAATCCCCACAAAAAACGTCTTTTAGGTGCTTTTTTGGAAAACAACATGCCAGCCGTAAAGGAAGAAATACAATATATCACAATTATACTGATATCAATAATTTTTTCGCTAATTGAAAACTTGTACAATAGAATTGCCATTATTAGCAAACACAGTCCTGTTACCGTATATGATGCCAGCAAACATTTCAACAATGAAACTATTCGTATAGTCGAGGCAATACTTTTTACATTCTCATCCATTAATCATATCCCCCTATTTTTATTAAGATTATTGTTTTCTTTTAATATCACTGATATAATCTATGCATGTGTTTAATAATATATTCATAAAGGAGAGGATTTACTTTGGATACGTCTTGTATCATACAAATTGCTATTTTACTTGTTCTATTGGTGCTTTCAGGATTTTTTTCATCAGCAGAGACAGCACTTACCACAATAAGTGATGTAAAAATGCGTGCCATGGTCGAAGAAACACCTACTGCAAGTGTATTAAGGCTTCAGAAAATACTCGATAACAGAAGTAAGCTCATAAGCGCAATATTGATAGGTAACAATATAGTCAATATCAGTGCATCATCTTTGATGACCTCATTAGTTATTAGCCTATGGGGAAACGCTGTTGTAGGTATCTCAACCGGTGTACTTACGTTGCTTGTTCTTATATTTGGAGAAATAGTTCCCAAAACATGGGCAATGTGCAATAACGAAAAACTTTCTCTTGCTTATTCAGGTATCATATATGCTCTTATGAACATATTAACTCCTATAATTTTTATCATAGATATAATTTCAGGTGGCATACTGAATCTTTTGCATATAGACCCTTCAAGTCGTGTAGCAATGACAGAATCAGAATTAAAAACTTATGTTGATGTAAGTCATGAAGATGGTGTAATAGAAAATGAAGAAAAAAAGATTATCTATAATGTATTCGATTTTGGCGACTCTGTAGCAAAAGATATCATGATTCCACGAATAGATATGACTACTGTTGATGTGAACGCATCATATAATGAAATGTTCAATCTTTTTCGCAAATCCATGTACACACGAATACCTGTGTATGAAGATGAAAGTGACAACATTATAGGAATCATAAATGTAAAAGACTTTATGCTTGTTATTAACAAACGTACATTTAGAATAAGAGATATCATGCGAAAAGGATATTACACTTATGAATACAAGAAAACTGCTGACCTTCTCTTAGAAATGAGAAACATCGCTTCAAATGTGGCACTTGTTCTCAATGAGTATGGTGCAACAGTTGGTATGATAACACTTGAAGATTTGCTCGAAGAAATAGTTGGTGAAATCAGAGATGAATTTGATGGTGATGAAGATGAACTTATCAAAAAAACAGGCGATAACAAATTTGAAATAAATGCAAGCATGAAGCTTGACGATATCAATGATGTTCTTGAAACCCGGTTTGATTCAGAAGATTATGATTCTATTGGTGGTATAATAATCGAATTGCTTGACCGATTTCCTACCGAGGGCGAATCGGTTGAGACAAATGATGGTATTATCTTAACCGCAACAAGTGTAGATAATAATCGTATCGAAACTGTAACCGTACAGCTTCCTGCGACAGTTGAAGAGAATGATGAAAATGAAAGCAATTCCGATGAAAAGGAAATCGAGTAGGAGGGAAACGGATGCCAAAGCATCCGTTTTTTATTTCTCCAAACTACTAAATGTAACAAACTTATAGCTGACTATCTTCTACATATCAGCATAAAATTTGTATGTATCCATAATTTCCTCCGGTATATCTTGAGTATTCCTTTGAATTGATTTTATTTTCTGCACAAATTCCTGTTTTTTCTTCTGTGCGTTTCTTATATAGCGTGCCATAGCTATCTCATAAGGACGCTGTGCACCCAGCTTTTCACGAATGGTTTTTTCAAATGGACAATATGTTGCAAGCAATTCTCTTGCAAACTTGTTCATTTTCATTGAGCCATTTGCTTCGTTCTTAATCCAGGCTTCATAATCAATAAGAAATACCTCTCTTGAATTATTTCTTCCCTTTTGAATTTGTAATTTAACCTTTTCTCTTGCTTCATCAGACAAATCACGGTTCTTACGGTAAAACTGTATATAATCCATATACTCTGATGTAAGCGACTTGACTTTAACATCATTCCAAGCCATACCCTGAATACATCTGCAAAGCTCCCAACGAAATCTTCCTACAACTTTAACCATCATGTCATCAATATTTCCATTAGTAAATGCAGGAAAACAGAATCTTCCGGGAGTTCCTTTATTCTTGCCTCCAACCTCCTGCCACATTGATGCATTTATGCCAAACACAGGAAAAAGTATAACATCCGGATAAACATTTTTCATTACCGTTTCATTAATAATTTTAAGATCGTTATTTGAGTAGATAACTTCACGATAAAAAGCAGAATAGTCTATTTTTAACAGTTTTTTTACACTATCATTTATTTTTTTAGAAGTCACAAGAATATTATCAAGATATCCAAAAATGGCTTCTTTATACAGAACAGGCATATAAGTAGATATCTGACCATAAATAGACCTTGTATTACTCATCTGCATATTCATTACCTCATATTCAACTCTCCTATCCATATCTTTAAGCATAAGCTTTTGTTGCTCTTCTGTTATCTCGCCCTGCTTTCTAAGTGATCTCAAATTTTCTATGTAATCTTCATCAAATTCACTTTTAGATGGATCCCTTTGTCCCTGCATAATAAGATCAAGCCACTCTGTCATCGTATAAACATTACAAGGACCTTCATTAGGTTCTCTTTCTATACGACAAAGAAAATCCAAATGCTCCTCATCTAACAGTCTCTCGTCCATAAATCCATAATCAAGAAAAAGTTTAACTGCTTTTGGTGCAGTAACCAGACCTTCTCTGACTTTTTTATAGCAGGCAAGATATACTTTGAAGAAAAGAGCTGTAATATTCTTTTTAGCCTTCTTTACGTCATCTTCAACAGAAAGTCTGTCTGATACATTTACAATATGGTTCATGCTATTTTTAAGGCTTTCTGCTTCAGTCTCGTTAAATGAACAATAATTAAGAATTTGATCGAGTGAATTTTTTAGAGATATTATATCTCTCTTTATTGCTTCTTCTTTATCTTCATGCTGCTTTTTTTCTTCAGCTGTCATATTCTTTGAAACAACACTGTTTACTTTTTTTACCATACTATCCAAATTAAGAACAGGCAGACTATCAACATATTTTGACAATTCTTTATACTGAAAATTTGTTTCTGCAATAATATTGGACAAAAGCACGCCCATTTCATTCGGCACTTTTCCAATATTTCTCATCTCCTGCCCCTTTGTGCAAACTATATCAAAGAAATTGTAATTTGGTTTAAAGCATACTAACTGCAAAATATCTTTAATATATTCCGTCATTGCAGCACAGTCATCTTTATATTCCACCATATAAGCCATAATTTCCGTAACCTGAATGTTTACCATTTCTTCACTGTATGAAAAATACTGCTTGTTAGCTGCCAATGGTATTCTTGCTGCCTCCGCAAAATACCTGACCCTCGCTTCGTCAATACTAACATTTTCTGACTCAAATGGACAAAGATTTTCAATTTCATCTATATGCAACTGTGATATTCCCGTTGCCATACACAGCTTACCATATTCTTCATATGATTTTTTTACAAATGAAAATATCCTGTGGCATCTATCTTCCAAAGACTTTCTAACTGACTGCATTTCAACCGCTGCCCTAAACTGAGACGAAATCATTATAGCCCTGAAATCCGTACTTTTTGAGAATATATCATGCAGGCTGTTAATTCCCTTAACAGGAAGCGCATAAATGACAGAGTCTTCTAATGCAGTATAAGTTGCTTTATAATGTTCAGAATCAATATCATTTAAGCTGATATATGAGCCCTTAGGTCTTACAAGCTTTATCCACTTATTCTGCATAAGAATCTTTCCGGAAAGCACTATACCTACCTGTGTGAGATTATCTCCCTCTGAAAATATTATTTCTCCTTTTTTCACTATATTTTTATCATTATCTTTAAGCATTATTCCCCTCCATTGTACCTGACTACTTTTAATCAATGTCACTCGCCACTATATTTCCTGTCTCATCTATTAAAAACATACAAATTTTATCTGGAAACTCCTGTCTTTCACTACACACACATAATGAATATCCAGGTATATCCTCATAAAGTCTTATGTTTAATATTCTATCATCACTAACTATTTTGCTTAATTCGACATCTGTAACACACTGGTCAATTCCTGCACCTATTCCACGTCCTGTATATTTGACAAAGCTTTCTTTAGCTGACCATATTGAAAAAAACATTCTATCCCTATCTTCATCTTTTTTATCAATTATTCTCTCATACTCTTCATGCGCAAAAAATCTTTTTGCTATATTAATATTCCATTTTTGCCATTTTTGAATATCAGTACCAACATTCTGCCCATCAACAACACAAATTACCCACTTACCGGAATGAGACAATGAGTAACAAAATTTTTCATAGTTCTTCAATTCAGGTTTACCATATTGATTATATTTTATCTCAACTTCACTCCACTGTGCTTTACTATAACCACAATCCAAAAACGCATATCTTAATAGCATGCCTGCACACACACTTCTATTTCTTTCTTCTATATTCTTGAATCTCAATACTTTTTCCTGTCTGTCCTTATCCAACATATCAATTATTTTTTCAAGAATAATACTATCTGACGTTTTTGCTGCATATATTTTCATTGAGCGGTCCTCCTACGTCCTTGCAATTGATAAACCCTTTTTAACTATGATACCCCCCTGTATAAAACCATGGGGGGTATAAAATGATTAAGTTACTTTTATATTTTTAGATTAATACTTTCCGAAATCTGATTCAAGAGAAATTATACTCTCATTATCAACAAATTTATTTTCTTCCAACTCTGGAATTTCATCTTCAAATGACGATTTTCTTGCTCTTCCAGTGATAAGTTTATATTTGCTTACGGCATGTTGAAGTTGTCCGGCAAGTCCTGAAAGTTCTGAGCTTGCAGCGGCACACTGCTGTGAAGTAGCAGAATTTGTCTGAACTACATCTGCAATCTGGGAAATACCAGCATTAACCTGCCCTACAGAGCTTGCCTGATTAACTGAAGCATTTGCAATGTTACTAACAAGACCGGCTATATTCTCAACTGATTCAAGAATTTCCTCAAGAGCTGAAGCGGTTTCAACAGCAAGCTTGGAACCAATCTCAACCTTTCTGATAGAATCCTCTATCATTTCAGCCGAATCCTTTGCAGCCTCAGCTGACTTACTTGCAAGATTTCTTACTTCGTCTGCTACAACCGCAAAGCCTTTACCATGAACACCTGCTCTTGCAGCCTCTACTGAAGCATTAAGTGCAAGAATATTTGTCTGGAAAGCAATATCATCAATGACCTTCATTATCTTTGAAATATTCTCTGATGAATCATTGATATCCTGCATTGCATCTATCATTTTCTTCATCTGATCATTTCCACGTATAGCACCTTCTTTTGTATTCTGAACAAGTTCATTTGCATGCTTAGCATCATCAGCATTAATCTTTGCACCATTTGCAATTTCTTCGATAGAAGCAGTAATTTCTTCAATAGCACTGGCCTGCTCAGTAGTACCCTGTGCTAATGAATTACTTGCACTGGCTACTTCATTTGCTCCTGATGCCATTCTTGTTGCTGCATCCTTGATAACAGAAAGATTCTTATTGTTATCTCTAAGCATCTTCTTTATAGCTTTACCCATAACATCCTGCTCGCTAGCCGGCTGACATGAAAGTGTAAGATCACCATCTGCTACCTTCTCTGTTATTCTTGCCTGAGAACTTATATTCTCCATCATTGCTGCAAAATCATCCATCAAATCACCAAATTCATCATTTGACTCTTTTACAATATTCTGCTGAATATCACCCTTGGCAATTTTTCTTGCTACCTCTGAAAGTTTAGCTAATGGCTCAAGCATCTTTTTCTTTGTGACAATAGTAGATAATACAATACATAAAATATATACAACCACAGCTATTGCAATTATAAAGTTAATTCTCGCAAGAATGAACTTTGTATTTTCAGTACGTGGCTTACCGGCAAACATCATACCAATTATCTTACCGGAAGTTTTATCTTTTACCGGAAGATAAACCCCATAATACTCTTCTCCATTGATTTTTATATGTGTAGATTCATATTCTTCTCCACTTCCAAGTACCTTACTTGAAATTTCACTATCAGCAGAGGTACCAACAATTCTCTGTCCATTTTCATTCTTTAATGTTGTCACTCTTCTTACATCTCCATAAAAGAAAGAAATCTCTGCTTCATTTTTACTTGCATAAGAATCAACAAAGCTTACATTCTGAGTTATATTTACGTCACCTACATATACATCTTCCCCTTGTAAAGAATAGTCCCCATGAATTGATTCCATGGCAAGAGTAGCACCGGAAGCAACCGCTTTTAATCCATCAAGTGCTTCTGCTTCAATTCCGGTATCCAAAGTCCACGCAGAAAAAAATACAATTATTACACAGGCAATAAGCAATGGCAGAGAAGTAACTGTTAAAACCAATGCTTTAATGCTAAAACGCTTTTTTTCATTTACATTTTTTATACTGTTCTTCATAGCAAACATCCTTTCACACACATTATTAGTTTACCTAATAACTATTGTAAATTGTTTTTCTACGTTAGTCAATAGTATATGTTGTCAGATATTTCAAAAAATTATATTTTTTCTAAAAAGTTTACGCAAAATACCAGTCAATTAATTTACACTGTCACAATTTCATATAACGTAAAACAAGAAAATCCTTTGCAGGCATGTTTACCCGCAAAGGATTTTCTAGAATACCAAATACTTTTTCATAACATTAAGTGCATTTTTTTCCAGCCTTGAGACCTGTGCCTGTGAAATGCCAATATAATCAGCTACCTCCATCTGTGTTTTTCCCTCAAAAAACCTAAGTGTTATTATCTCATTCTCTCTCTCATTTAATTTTTTCATTGCCTCATTCAAAGAAATATTTTCAACCCAGTTCTCTTCCTTACATTTTTTATCACTTATCTGATCCATCACATAAAGAGTATCCCCACCCTCAGTATACACCGGCTCATACAAGCTCATGGGATTTTGTATGGCATCTAATGCATACACTATATCTTCTTTAGATATTCCTATTTCTTCCGATATTTCCATGATAGTAGGTTCTCGCAAATTTTTTTTGGTCAGATTTTCCCTTGCATATATTGCTTTATATGCTGTATCCTTTAACGACCGGCTTACACGAATCGGATTTGAACTATCCCTCAAAAATCTCCTTATCTCCCCAATAATCATAGGCACTGCATATGTTGAAAACTTTACATCCAAACTGGAATCAAAATTATCAATTGCCTTAATAAGTCCTATACAGCCTATTTGAAACAAATCATCAACATTTTCATTTGACTGTGAAAATCTTTTTATCACACTCAAAACCAGCCTATGATTACCCTTTATATATTTTTCCCTTGCCTGCTTATCTCCATTTTCAATTTTAGCAAATAATTCCTTCTTTTCTTCATTACTTAATGTCGGAAGCTTTGAAGTATTAACACCACATATTTCTACTTTAC
>JAFPAQ010000051.1 GCA_017424235.1 Lachnospiraceae bacterium
GCTTATTGGAATGATTTTCTTTTTCCATGGAATAAGAGGACTTATTGAAGCTTCTGTTGCCAAGGGCTTTCAGGCAAGAACCTGGAAGGCTGGTATAATTATGTCGGTAATCAGCCTTGTAATAGGTCTTCTTTGTATGATTAATGCATTTGGAATTATGAAGAATGCACTTGCTTTGGTAGGAATATTACTTATATACAGCGTGAATGTATTACTTTCTGACAAGCACTGGATAATTACTTTTGTTATAAGTCTGGTATTGTATATAATAGCCGGAGAGTATTGTCAGTATGTATATGATGAACTCAAAAGAACACATTTTGAACTGGCACATGCAGTGATGTTTGGACGCATTTTTTGGAACTATGAATCTCCTACAGGTAAGATACATGAATTGGCAAAATATGTTATACCTCTGTCAGGTGCATTCTTGATGGTATTCAAATTATTTGGAAACAAAATTGCTTTGAGTAATATAAGTGATAATACAAAAATACGTGTGTGTACAGTAAGATGTATTATAGCAATGATTATTCCAATGATGGCATGGACACATTTATCTCAGGCTATTATTGATAATTATGTAAGCTCAAGAAATGTCAAGCAATCAGGTGCGCTGCCGCATATTGTTTCTAAAATCGGATTGATAAGTATAGATGAAGCAGTTTATTTTATCAATGATTCATTAAGCTACAAACAGGCATCTCTGCTTCAGTTTATGCTTACTGATCGTGAAGTACGCTTTGTGTCAATGGAAGATATGACTTTTCAGGAGGATGCAATATATATTGTGAATAATGCATATTTAAGTGATGTAAGAATTATTGAAAGCTGTGAGACTGTGATGACTGCAGGCAGTTATGCTTTGATAATCAATAGGGAACAGAAGCTTATGGAGCGTTGGAGCAGGTATAAAGAATATATAACTGATTAGCTTAAATTGGTATTGATGATATTATTTAATGAATTTTTTGAGAAAATGTTGTGCAGGTTGATATATATATGTGAGTTATTTATAACAATATATATTAACAAAATATATTTAAATAACAAAATGAACATAATAAACTTACAAATTGCATAAAAATTTCCAAATAAATGAAAATATAGTAAATCTTTAAGAAAAATAGCTTGCGTAAAGACTTGTTTGGGTGTATGCTAAATTGGTAAAAATAAAAACAAAAAACATAGGAGAAGGTGCTATGAAAAGAAAAATTTTTAAAAAGTTAATGGCATATACATTGGTGGGTGCCATGACTATATCTACACCAATAGTAGCATCAGCAGAAGAGGAAACATCAATTGCTGATGTGTATACCTCTACAGATGAGGGTGAGGGTACTGGTACATTATCTGGTACAGCTACAGGTACATACAAATATGAGCATGAATTAGAGGAAAAAGGTGCTCAGGTTGTGGGTCTTGCATTAGACAAGGATAGTCTTGCATTAGAAAAGAATGGGGAAGTTAGTACAGGAAGACTTCAGGCAAGAGTTCTTTATAATGATTATGATCCGTCAGATGAAGAGATGGTTCTTGCAGCAGATGCAGAGACAAAGAAAATCATTGATAACTACCTTAAATGGGAAGTGGTTGATGGAAACGGTGTTGTAGGTCTTTCATATTATGAAAAGGCTGATGGAGAAAAAGACCATGGAATGGTAAATGTAACTGCCAAGACAGGTGGTCAGGCAACTGTTAAAGTTTTCATCGATTATAATGTAAATGGTGTATGTGATGCTGGTGAGTACAACGCACAGGCTACAGTAAGTGTTAAAGAGTATGCTAATAGTATTAAGCTTGTAAACTTAGAAGACAAGTATTATTTAAGACATAAATATGACTTAAATGATAATGTTGCTCTTGATCCGGCTACTGCTACAGACAAGGTATCTTTCTACATAACATCAACTGATGCAAAAGATACTAAGAGTGTTGTAATCAGTGATGCAGGAATCATGACAGTTAAGAAGATGCCTAAAGGAAAAGTTACACTTCATGCAGTAACAGAGAAAGGAAAAGCAGCAGAAGCTGAAATCACATTTGATGCAGGTGTTGGTGCAAACAAAGTTGAAGCCAATAAAAAGAGTGTAACACTTGACTGGATTGCTCCTGAATCAAGAAAAGCTGATGTTTCCGTTACACTTAAGGCTAAGGATCCTGCAAATGATAGTAAAGTTACAGATGCAGTAGAATGGTCAACAAAGCAGACAAAGGTTGTAAGCGTTACAGCTGATCCTGAGGATGACACAAAGGCTGTGATTACAGCAAAGGGTGTTGGTACAGCTACTATTACAGCAAAAGCTACAAGTGGTAAGAAAGCTACAATTAAGGTAACTGTTAACTCTACACCGGATAGTGTTAAAATTGAAGGTGCTGATTCTACATACACAGGCAAGAAGCTTCAGCTTACAGCAGTACCTTATGGTAAGGATAATACTGTAATTCCAGTTGGAAAGACAAAGTTTAAGCTGGCAAAACGCCCGGAAAATGCGGGAAAGACCATCGTTGTGCTGCTGCCGGACTCCGGTGAGCGGTATCTGTCCACCGACATGTATGCAAAGTAACAGAACAGGCAGCC
>JAFPAQ010000052.1 GCA_017424235.1 Lachnospiraceae bacterium
GCATTTATGATGTTTGTAACTATTAGTTCATTGGTACTTACTGTGAAGAATCAGATAAGTATGATCATTGCAGGAGGTGCTGACTGGGGTCCATATGTACAGTCAGTTTTAGGTATTTTACTTATTGTATTATCTGTTGTTCTTTTAATTGAAGGTGTTCAGACTCTGACTAAGAAGAAATCGAAAATGGTGTGATAAAGAATACATAAAAAAATCGGATGCGCCGGCATCCGATTTTTTTATGTATTCTAGAATTTACCACTTCTGCCACCGTGGCTTCTGCCGGATGAGCTTCTATGAGTACTACTATGTGAATGGTTACTATTTGAACTTGATTCCTTTCTTGTTTTTGTTTCTGTTGAATATAGGAACATATCCTTTTTTTGCAGGATGTTTAGTGAGTTTGATTTCACATAATTGTTAGCAGCTTTATCAAATTTAACACTTTTTAGCTGTGAATAGAAAACTATGGTAGTTATTGTTCCGATTATGAGTCCCAAAACCAAAGAAAGTAATAAATTGCTACCTTCCTCTGACTCTTCATAATTATTGTAGTCATCGTATTCTTCTGGATTATTGTAGAATTCCTCACATAAGTCAGCAAATGTAGTAAATGCAGAATTGAAGTCATCATACTTTAAATCATACCTCATCTGCTCAAATATATAGTCTAATCTTGCATCCGAAAATACATCAATTGAATCTCCACTTGTTGACATTGCCCAATCACGTTCCTCGGTGCTTATGAGGAAAAGTATACCATTATAATTAAAATCATTATAGTCATAATAATCATCAGCGTATGCCTGTGCTGTTTTTCCCTCAAGTGAATATACAGTAAGTACAACTACAGAACAGTCATTATAATCACTTATCTGAGTTAATCTGTCATTTAGCGTCTGTTCTTCTTCATCAGTAAGAATATCAGCGTAATCTGCTACATATTCATAAGGTAAATATTCTGCATTGGCAGTTATTTTCATATTTGGTAATAGAATAGTAATAGCAAGCATTATCAAAAATAATTTAATTTTCTTCATTTTAGTAGCCTCCATATATTAAAAAAACATTGTTATTAAATAAATAATCAAGGTTGATATGGCGGATACACCAAGAAAAAGACCAGCTGCTTTTCCAGTGTCAGCAGGCAGATTTCCAACAAATTTACCTGTCTGACCGTTCATTGCAAATATAAATTTCTGATTTCTCCAAGTGGTATTTAAAATCCATACAGGTAAAAGAGCATATTTAACAGTATTGTTTTTTAACTGTATATTAGTGCTTTCATTAGTTACAGTAGCATAACCTGTCACAGTATTGCGGAAAGCATCTATTGTACTCTGGGTTATTCGTTCGTTAGCTCTTTTTATGGATGTTTTATCATCTACATCATATTTATCTGCAGCGTATCCTGCAAGGTAAGCAGATTGAAATGGTACCATTTCTCTGTAATCAAAGGGTTCAATTGATTCCATTAAATCATCAGGCATTTTTTGAGAACCATCAACAGGTACTTTTTCAAAATCAAGAGTTCCTTTTCTTGTGATGAGAAAATGGTCAGTTCTTGTATAATTGTATTTGCTGTCACTGTGATGGTGTACCTTTGTTGCCTTGTAATGAATATCAGCAACGGCATCAGCATTAAAAAGCCAGAAAGGTACATATATGCCTTTTATTTCATCAATATGATTTTCTGTCTTAAACACTTTTGGAAGAAAGAATTTGCCACTAAGATGCTGTTTAAATCCTTCTTTGGCTCTGTTTTTATCAAGTTTGAATGGAATAACAAAATCGGGTTTCAATTCTCCTGATACCTTGCCGGTCATAACAACAGGATTGTCGCAGAAGGGGCAGGTAGTAGAAGCTGTTGTAGGATCTGTAACAATCTGTCCACCGCAGGAGTTACATGAGTATACAGCAAGATTAGCTGCATCAGCGTCTCCCCAGGTGCTTATGTCGTTATTCCAGTTCATATCAGACGGTTCCTGAGCCTGTTTTTCATCTGTATATGCCTTTATTGTGTCTATTTCAAATTCGGAGTCACAATAAGGACATTTCATTTTCTGTGTGGAGCTGTCAAAATTAATTGCACCACCACAACAGGGGCATTTATATTCTTGCATATTTTTTCCTCTTCTTTATTAATGAAACTATGAAATTACGTAACTATGCAGTACATTCATAGTTACGTAATTATTTTTACGTTATAGGAAATTGCTACAGCGCATCCTATTATTTATAGTTTTGGACTAAGACTGAATATCATTTGTATCAAATATATCACCACATTCAGGACAGAATTTAGGTGGCTTGGTTGGATCATCAGGAGTCCATCCGCATTTATCACACTTGTACACTGCTGTTACAGGCATTTTGGCACCACATTCAGAACAGAATTTGGTAGAGTTTACTGCGCCACAGCTGCAGGTCCACTGACCTGATGGTTTAGGTTGAGGTTTTGGCTGACCACAGTTGCAACAGAATTTGGAAGTATTTGTTGTGCCACAGCTACAGGTCCATTCATTTGCAGTTTTTTGTAATGCTGGTTGTTGAGTGGTTGCTGACTGTTGTGGCTGTTGCTGTGGCTGCTGATACTGAGGCTGTTGTCCCATTGCAAAAAGATTTTGTGCATTCATGCCACCTGCTGCCTGTGCCATGTTAAGTCCGGCAAATCCCATCATGGCACCGTTTGGATTGCTTGCTGCATTTTTCATTGCTTCTGACTGAGCACCAACTAAGGAAGCTGCAGCCATATTAGGATTTCTAAATACAGCAGTCTTTTGAAGCTCCTTAATCATATCTTCGTCTTCTTTAGGGGCTGTGATTGAATTGATTGCAACAGATACAATAGAAAGTCCACGAAGATTATTCCATTTTTCTGTAAGTACTGCATTCATGGCATCTGCCATTTCCATTGTGTGTCCCGGAAGGGCACTATATCTGATTCCCATTTCAGATATTCTTGCAAATGCAGGCTGAAGGGCTGACAAAAATTCAGATTTTAACTGAGAAGCTATTTGTTCTCTTGAGTATGATTCAGAAACATTTCCGCATACATTTGTATAGAAAAGAATAGGGTCTGTAATCTTGTAAGAATAAACACCATTACATCTTACTGTAATGTCTACATCAAGACCAATATTGTTGTCTACAACGCGAAAAGGAACCGGGTTTGGAGTGCCAAATTTGTTGTCAACTAATTCCTTTATATTAATATAGTAGACTCTCTGATCTTTTGGAGCCAGACCACCAAAAGTAAATCTTTTGCCGATTGTCTTAAAAGTATTGATGATTCCCTGCCCCAAGCTACCGGTAAATATACTTGGTTCAGTAGAAGAATCATATACAAATTCACCAGGCTCAGCACAAAGCTCGACAACCTTTCCCTGATCAACAATGAGCATACACTGTCCATCAGCTACAGCGATTATGCTACCATTACTGATAATATTATCATTTCCGCTTGTATTTGATGAACGTGCAGTTTTTTTATGACCACGTACCATTAATGTTTCACTGTCGATAGCATCACAGTAAAAAAAATCTTTCCACTGGTCAGCCATTGTACTACCTGTTGCATTTGCAATTGCTTTAATTAATCCCATATTTATCCTCCTAGATTAAAATTTATGGTTACTGTTCACTCGTACCTCGTGAACGTAACAATTATGCACACAAATTAAGCAAAAGCTTAATTTGGCGCGTTAAAAACTCGGGTTTTCATTCTGAAAACACCTCGCGGGATATAC